>DATHJB010000157.1 GCA_035316325.1 Acidimicrobiales bacterium | reverse complement strand
CCCGCCGGTTGGTTCATGTCGCCCGCCCGTCCCTTCTCTTCTAGGTCAGCAGCACCGCGTCCAGCTGGTGGAGGGTGGTGATCTCGTGGTCGACGTCGTCGCCGCTGTCGACCTCCGCGTGCAGGCTCAGGCGCCGCCGCACCCGCACCGTGCGCCAGCCCAGCGAGCGGGGCCCGGCGAAGTCCTTGGCCGGGTTGTCGGCCACGTACACGCAGCTCTTGCCGTCGACGCCCAGCTCGCCCTGCACCTGCTCGAAGCTCCCGGGGTCGGGCTTGCCCTTGCCGGGGCCGAGGCTGGCGGTGAACACCATCGTCGACGTCCACGCCTCCAGCCCGAGCGCCCGCGCCTTGGCCTGCTGGCTCGACAGGTGCCCGTCGGTGATGGCGGCGAGCGCCACCATGCCCTGCCAGCGGTCGAGGCCCTCGCGGGCATCGGCGGCGAGAGCGATCGACGGGGCGTGGGTGCGGTAGCGGGCCACCAGCTCGGTGACCATGGCGTCGTCGTTGCGCATGCCGCACTCGGCCAGCACGTCGTCGAAGATCGTGTTGCGGGCACCGGACTCGAAGGCGGCCCAGGCCCGGGCGCCGAAGTCGTCGATGCCCAGGTCGCGCTGGGCCCAACGGCCGACGGCCTCGAAGCCGCTGCGGACGTAGTCGCGCTCGAGGTACAGGGTGTCGTCGATGTCGAGCACGATGGCGTCGACTGCGAGAGTCACTGGGTTCCTACTCCTGGTCCTGGTCGGTGACGAAGACGGCTGCGTCGTAGCGCAGCATCACCAGCCCGTCCTGCCACCCCTGCAAGGGGGCGGTCGATGGTAGGCCCAGCGCATCCTGCACCAGCGCCAACGGGAAGTCGGCTCCCGCCGCGTACGACAGTGGGTACCCACCACCGAAGCGGGCATTCATCTCGATCACCGCCAGTTGTCCCGGCTCGTCGCCCACGAACACCTGCACGTTGAGCGCCCCGTAGGCACCCGGCAGCGCCGCGCACAGCTTCTCGGCCAGTTCGATCAGCGCCGGCGACCGCACGGTCACCGCCTTCGACACCTCGCCGGAGCGGACCTCGATCCGCCGCCGGGGGATGGCGACCCGGCACGTGCCGTCACGGTCCGCCAGTAGGTCGATCGTGTGCTCCACACCCGTGGCCAGGCTCTGCACCAGGGCGTCGGGTCCGTTGGCCGCCTGCTCCAGCTCGGCGAGGTCGTGCACGACGCCCACGCCGATCGAGGCGCTGCCGAAGCGGGGCTTGACGATCAGCGGGAACGGCCAGGCGTCGGGGTCGGCCCGGACGTCGTCGACGGACCCCTGCTGCACGGTGGGGAAACCGCCGGCGACCAGCCAGTCGTGGGTGCGCTGCTTGTCGCCCCCGATCGTCGCCACCTCCGGGCTGGAGATCGCCACCGTGGTGCCGACCGCCGCGAACTGCTCCCGAGCCGCGGCGTAGACCGGCAGCTCCGGGTCGAGCGTCGGGATCACCAGGTCGACGTGCTGCTCCTCGCAGATCTGCAGCATGCGGGGCATGAACTCGGGGTCGGCGCAGCGGGGCACCAGGAACGCCTCGTCGGCGTCGTGGAAGGCGCCCGAGTACCAGGAGCAGTCGACGGCCAGCACCCGGCCGTCGCCCGACCCGAGGCCCTCGAGGGTGCGTCGGAAGGCACGCAGGAGCTCCACCCGCCGGCCGGCCGAGGAGATCAGGACCGTCGGCCGCTCAGACGGCATACCCGGACCCGGGGAACTCCGTGCGGGTGGCGTGGCCGTCCTCGCTGATGCCGTCGCGCGCCAGCACCGTCTGGACCGTGCGGCCGAGGATGTCGAAGTAGAGGCGGGGCGACCGGTGCTCGACGTACCAGACGTCGTGGTCGAGCTGCTCGTCCCAGGTCAGGCCGTTGCGGCCGTTCACCTGCGCCCAGCCGGTGATGCCCGGGCGCACGTCGTGGCGCCGGGCGTGCTCGTCGGAGTAGCGGGGCAGGTAGCGCACCGGCAGCGGCCGGGGCCCCACCATGCTCATCTCGCCCCACAGCACGTTCACCATCGTGGGCAGCTCGTCGATGCTGGTCGCCCGGATGAACTTGCCGAGCCGGGTGAGGCGCGCCGCGTCGGAGTCGGGGCCGTCCTCGCCGGGCTTCGGGTTCCGCATCGAGCGGAACTTCACCATCACGAACGTCTTCCCGTTGCGCCCTGCCCGCTCCTGCTTGAACAGGACCGGCGACCCCATCTGGAGCCGGATGAGCACCGCGGCGACCACGATGATGGGCGCGCCGACGATCAGCACCGCAGCTGCGATGAGGAAGTCGAGTATCCGAGAGGGATCGACAGTAAGTCCGCCCGACCCCTTATTACCTTCCGCCACGCCGGGGAGTCTGGCGCATCTGGTCGCCCGGCGCCAGGGGAGATCCGGATATCAGGAGACCTGGCCCAGCAGTTTCCTGTTCTTGATCTGCGCCTTGACGTAGTCGCGGTTCATGTAGGCGATGAAGTCGACCGAGATCTCCTTCGGGCACGCCTCCTGGCACTCGCCGTGGTTCGTGCAGGAGCCGAAGAACTCCTCCATCGTGTCGACCATCGCCGTGACCCGGGAGTAGCGCTCCGCCTGGCCCTGGGGCAGCAGGTTCAGGTGCTGCACCTTCGCCGCCGTGAACAGCTGGGCGGCGTTGTTGGGGCAGGCCGCCACGCAGGCCCCGCAACCGATGCAGGCCGCCGCGTCCATCGCCGCGTCGGCCACCACCTTGGGGATGGGCGTGATGTTGGCGTCGGGGGCGGCGCCCGTGGGGGCGGAGATGAAGCCGCCCGACTCGACGATGCGGTCGAACGCCTGGCGGTCGACGATGAGGTCGCGCAGCACCGGGAACGCCCGGGCCCGCCACGGCTCGACGAAGATCTCGTCGCCGTCGGAGAACTTGCGCATGTGCAGCTGGCAGGTGGCCGTGCCCCGCTGGGGGCCGTGGGCCTGGCCGTTGATCATCATCCCGCAGCTGCCGCAGATGCCCTCGCGGCAGTCGTGCTCGAAGGCGATCGGCTCCTCGTTCTTGGCGATCAGCCGCTCGTTGACGATGTCGAGCATCTCCAGGAACGACATGTCGGGGCTGATGTCCTTGGCTTCCTCGACGTAGGTGACCACCTGGCCGGGCTGCCCCGGGCCGGGCTGGCGCCAGATGTGCAGTGTTATGTCCATCGTGCGTCGCCGCTCCTACTTGTACGACCGCTGGGTCAGGTGCACGTTCTTGAAGTCGAGGGGCTCCTTGTGGAGCTTCGGGTCGTTGCCCTTGCCGGTCCACTCCCAGGCGCCGACGTAGGCGAACTGGTCGTCGTCGCGGAGCGCCTCGCCGTCGTCGGTCTGGTGCTCCTCGCGGAAGTGGCCTCCGCACGACTCCTCCCGGTGGAGGGCGTCGCGCACCAGCAGCTCGCCCAGCTCGAAGAAGTCGGCGACGCGGCCGGCCTTCTCCAGCGACTGGTTGAGCGAGTTGCCGCCGAGCACCCGCACGTCCTTCCAGAACTCCTCGCGCAGGGCCGGGATCTCGGAGAGGGCCTTCTCCAGGCCCTCCTTGTTGCGGGCCATGCCGCAGTACTCCCACATGATCTTCCCGAGGTCGCGGTGGAAGTCGTCGACCGAGCGGGTGCCCTTCACCGACAGGAACCGGGCGATGCGGTCGCCCACGTTGGCCTCGACGTCGGTGAAGACGGGGTCCGACGTGGGCACCGGGTCGTTGCCGAGCTGGCCCGACAGGTAGTTGGCCAGGGTGTAGCTGGCGACGAAGTAGCCGTCGGCCAGGCCCTGCATCAGCGCCGAGGCGCCGAGGCGGTTGGCGCCGTGGTCGGAGAAGTTGCCCTCGCCCAGCACGAACAGGCCGGGCACGTTGGACATCAGGTTGTAGTCCACCCAGAGCCCGCCCATCGTGTAGTGGACCGCCGGGTAGATGCGCATCGGGACCGAGTAGGGGTCCTCGTCGGTGATGCGCTCGTACATGTCGAACAGGTTCCCGTAGCGCTCCCGGATGGTGTCCTCGCCGAGGCGGGCGACGGCACCCGAGAAGTCGAGGTAGACGCCGTTCTTCAGCGGGCCGACACCGCGACCCTGGTCGACCACCGTCTTGGCGTTCCGTGACGCCACGTCGCGGGGGACCAGGTTGCCGAACGACGGGTACTTGCGCTCGAGGTAATAGTCGCGGTCCTCTTCGGGGATCTGGTCGGCCCGGCGGGTGTCGTCGGGGTTCTTCGGCACCCAGATGCGCCCGTCGTTGCGCAGCGACTCCGACATCAGCGTCAGCTTCGACTGGAACTCGTCCGAGGCCGGGATGCAGGTGGGGTGGATCTGCGTGTAGCAGGGGTTGGCGAACAGGGCGCCGCGCCGATGGGCCCGCCAGCCGGCCGTGACGTTGGAGAACTTGGCGTTGGTCGACAGGTAGTAGACGTTGCCGTAGCCGCCGGTGGCCAGCACCACGGCGTGGGCCGAGTGCGACAGGACCTGGCCGGTGACCATGTCGCGCACGGTGATGCCGACGGCGACGCCGTCCTTGACAACCAGGTCGAGCATCTCGGTGCGGGTGTGCAGCTTCACGGTGCCGGCGTGCACCTGGCGGGCCAGGGCCTGGTAGGCGCCGAGCAGCAGCTGCTGGCCGGTCTGGCCGCGGGCGTAGAAGGTGCGGGCCACCTGGGCGCCGCCGAAGCTGCGGTTGTCGAGCAGGCCGCCGTACTCGCGGGCGAAGGGCACGCCCTGGGCGACGCACTGGTCGATGATGTTCGCCGACACCTCGGCCAGCCGGTAGACGTTGGCCTCACGGCTGCGGAAGTCGCCGCCCTTGATGGTGTCGTAGAAGAGGCGCTGCACCGAGTCGCCGTCGCCCTTGTAGTTCTTGGCGGCGTTGATGCCGCCCTGGGCGGCGATCGAGTGCGCCCGGCGGGGGCTGTCGTGGAGGGTGAAGACCTCGACGTCGTAGCCCTGCTCGCCCAGCGTCGCCGCCGCCGATGCCCCGGCCAGGCCGGTGCCGACGATGATGATCTTGAAGCGCCGCCGGTTGTGCGGGGCGACGAGCGTCATGTCGAACTTGTGGTTCGTCCACGCCTCGTCGATCGGGTAGTCGGGGACGTTGCCGTTCAGCTCACCGATCACGGTGTCGCACCTTCCCCTCCTGCTTCCTCGTAGAGCTCGCAGGTCTCGATCCTGTCGCCGTCGACCCGGCAGTCGGGGTTGTCGTCGGCGTCGATCACCCCGGTCAGCACGGCGATCGGGAAGCTCAGGTTGCCGATCATCACGATGCCGGCGAACCCGGCGGCGAAGCCCTTGCGCCAGGAGTTCCACTTCGGGTTGTTGAGGCCGAGGCTCTGGAACATCGACCAGGCGCCGTGGAACAGGTGGATGCCCAGGGCGATGTTGGCGACGATGTAGATCGCCGCGATCGGCGGGCGCTCGAACGACGCCACCAGGTTGCGGAAGACGTCGCCCCGCTCGAAGTCGGGGTTGATCCAGCCCCAGGTCAGGTCGGCCAGGTGGAAGACCACGAACAGCAGGATCACCACGCCGGTGAGCCGCATCGAGCGGCTGGCGGCGGTGGCGGCCTGCCAGTCGCGCTTGGCGACGTACTTCCCCTGGGACCGGGCCCGGCGGTTCGTCAGCGTGAGGCTGGCGGCCGAGTGGATGTGGAACACGAAGGCGCCGGCCAGCCCGATCCGCAGCAGCCACAGGGTGACGGTACGGGGGAAGAACGGCACGAGCAGCTGGCGCAGCCACTCGCCGTAGTGGTTGGTGTCCTCGGCCCCCAGGTACAGCTTGAGGTTGCCGAGCATGTGGAAGAAGACGTAGCCCATGAGCCCGATGCCTGTGAGCGCCATGACCCACTTCTTGCCGACTGCCGAGCGGTAGAACTCGACGGGCCAAGGAGCTGGGCGGCGGCTGGGGTGCACCGGGGCGACTGTGGGTCGCTCCATCGTCTGCATCGCTTCGTTCAGCCTCCTGAACGCCCCTACTTGGCGTCCGCCGGCGAACCTACTCTCCGCACCCCATCCCCCAGAAAATCGACGCGGAGCGGTCACGCGATGGTCATCAGGCGATCCGCGACTCGTAACGGTTCGACACGCGTTCGCCGTCGGGGAGGTCGAGCTCGAGGTCGAGGACGAGAGGGCCGGGGGCGAAGGGCACGATCACCTGCAGCGTGCCCACCCGCACGCAGGAGTCCGGGCCGATGTCGCCGGTCCAGCGCCAGGCGTGGTCGCCGCCCGCCCACGACAGCTTGGCGGTCACCTCGGCGCCGTCGAGCGGGTCGCGCCGGTCGCTCACCACGTGGATGTCGAGGCCCAGCGGGTCGCCGGGCATCACCGACGCCGGCAGCCGGTCGGCCACCACGATCACCGGCCGGCAGACATCCCGCAGGGCGGCGAGGCCCAGCTTGGGACGCCGCTCCTCGTCGAGCACCGACCACGACACCGCCGGGTGCCCGTCGGCGAAGCAGAACTGGGCGAAGCCGCCGGCCGGCCGGTACTTCAGCCGCCGCAGCGTCTCGACGTGGTGCTTGAGCAGGGTCGCCTGGTAGCGCTGGGTGGCCGCCTGCCACGACTCGAAGGTGGCGTGGTCGGCCGGCGGCACGTAGCGGTCGAACGCGGACCGCTGCAGGCCGTGGGTCCGCTCCAGCCGCTCCCAGTCGAGGTCGGGCCAGCGCTCGGGCTCCATGAACGCCGCGCCCTCGCCCGAGGGCACCGCCTGCGCCCCGAACTCGGTGACGAACCGCGCCATCCGCGGCAGGGCCCGGCAGAAGGCGGGGAAGGACCGCTCGTCGCCCCAGTGCCAGCCGAACCAGAGGTGGGCGTCGGTGCCGTCGAAGCGGGGCGGGTGCGGCAGCACCCCCGAGTGGGGGACCACCGGCCGGGTGCCGTCGGCCCGCTGGAACGCCCGCTTGATCGACCCGTCGAGCACGGTCTTGTTCCAGGTCGGCAGCTGCTGGGCCCCGGCGATGCGGCTCCCCCTGGAGAGCCGGCCGGCCAGGTCGTCGGGCCACTCGGTGTGCTCCAGGGCGATGGGCTCGTCGTGCCCGCACCACACGGCGATCGACGGGTGGTGCCCCAGCAGGTCGACGGCGGCCCGGGCCTGGCGCACGGCCTGCCGGCGGATCCCGCGGGCGTAGCCCTGGTGCAGCGGCATGTCCTGCCACAGCAGGAGCCCGGCCTCGTCGGCGGCGTCGTACAGCTCGGGCCGGCTGACGTGGGCGTGCACCCGCAGCAGGTCGAGCCCGGTGTCGACGGCCAGCGCCACGTCGTCCGCCAGCTCCTCCGGGGTGGCCGCACCCAGCGCCATCCGGTTCGGCCCCTGGTTGGCGCCCTTGAGGAAGAGGCGCTCGCCGTTCACCGAGCACACCCAGTTCCGCAGCCGGATCGACCGCAGGCCGACGCGCAGCGACCGCTCGTCGCTCGGCTGCTCGTCGTCCGAGTCCTCCACGAACACCCGCACCCCCACGTCGTGGAGCACCGGGTCGCCGAGCGCGTGCGGCCACCACAACGAGGGCCGGTCGACGGTGACGGTCCAGTCGATGATGTTCTCGCCACCGGCCAGCGGGTGGACGGCCACGTGGTCGACCTCGCCGACCAGCGACTCGACCCGCACCGAACGGGCCGCGTCGCTGTCGAGCGTCGCCCGGAAGGCGACGACCGCCCGCTCCGACGACGCCTCCCGGCACAGCACCCGCAGCCGGGCGATCCGCACGGGCCCCGTCTCGGTCACGTGCACGGGACGCCAGATGCCGCCCGGGTTCCAGTCGGGGTCGAAGGAGTCCCCGCCCTGGAAGACGCCGGTGAGGTTGCGCTTGGCCTTCGTGTCGTGCTGCGGCGAGCAGGTGACCTCGGCGGCCAGCGTGTGCTCCGACCGGGCCCGCAGCGCGGAGGTCACCTCGAACGAGTGGGGGACGAAGTAGCCCTCGGTGTCGCCCAGGTAGGCGCCGTCGAGCCAGTGGTCGCCCTGGTAGAAGAGGCCCTCGAACGTGAGCCACCCCCGGCGTCCCTCCGCGGGAGCGGGCGCGGCGAAGTGGCAACGGTGCAGCAACGGCCCGTCGCTGCTGGCGAAGGGGTCGCGAGATCGCCAGTGCCCGGGGACGGTGATGGGTGCCCAGCCGCTGTCGTCGAAGCTGTCGTCGTAGTAGGCGCGTCGAAGGTGGTCGTCTGCTTCGGCGGCCCGCCAACCGTCGCTCAGAAACATAGGAGAGCCGGAGGCTACCCGCGGGTCACCGCGGTCAACCGGTCAAGCTTCGTTCGCCCGGTTGCGGCGCGCAGGCCGGCGATAGGTTGAGGCGCATGTCTCGTCCCACCACCTTGGGTGCCCTACGGGAGTCGGGTTGGCGGTCGGTGCCGGTGAAGGACGAGGTGCGGCGCAACGCCGTGGCTCGCATCGCCGCAGGCCAGGCCCTGATCCCCGGCGTGAAGGGCTACGACGACACCGTTCTCCCCCAGATCGAGAACGCGGTGTTGGCCGGTCACGACATGATCTTCCTCGGCGAGCGCGGCCAGGCGAAGACCCGCATCATCCGGAGCCTGGTCGACCTGCTCGACGAGTGGTCGCCGATCGTCGCCGGCAGCGAGATCAACGACGACCCCGACAACCCGGTGTCGCGCTACGCCCGCGACCTGATCGCCGAGCAGGGCGACGACACGCCGATCGCGTGGGTGCACCGGGAGCAGCGCTTCGGCGAGAAGCTGGCGACGCCCGACACCTCGATCGCCGACCTCATCGGCGAGGTCGACCCCATCAAGGTGGCCGAGGGCCGCTACCTGTCCGACGAGCTGACCATCCACTACGGCCTGGTCCCCCGCACGAACCGGGGCATCTTCGCCATCAACGAGCTGCCCGACCTGGCCGAGCGCATCCAGGTGGGCCTGCTCAACGTGCTGGAGGAGCGCGACGTCCAGGTGCGCGGCTACAAGATCCGCCTGCCGCTCGACGTGTGGCTGGTCGCCTCGGCCAACCCGGAGGACTATACGAACCGCGGCCGCATCATCACCCCGCTGAAGGACCGCTTCGGCAGCCAGGTGCGCACCCACTACCCGCTCGAGGTGGAGACCGAGGTGGCGATCGTCGAGCAGGAGGCCCGGCCGCTCGACGTCGAGGGCGTGCGGGTGTCGGTGCCCGACTACATGTCCGAGCTGGTGGCGACCCTCACCCACCTGGCCCGGGAGAGCTCGCACGTGAACCAGCGCTCGGGCGTGTCGGTGCGGCTGTCGGTGGCCAACCAGGAGGTGCTGGTGGCCAACGCCACCCGCCGCGCGCTGCGCCAGGGCGAGCGCGACGTGAGCCCCCGGGTGAGCGACCTCGACGCCCTCGCCGCGTCGACCATGGGCAAGGTCGAGATCGAGACGCTGGAGGACGGCCGCGAGGAGCAGATCGCCGAGCAGCTGCTGCGCGCCGCGATCCTCACGGTGTTCAAGCGCCGGGTGCCGCCGGGTTCGCTGCGCGACGTGGTGGTCGCCTTCGAGGAGGGGGCGACGGTGCAGACGGGCGACGACGTGGCCGCCGCCGACCTGGCCCGCCTGGTGGAGGAGGTGCCGTCGCTCCGGGAGCCGGTGGCGGCGCTGGCGGGCGGCGACGAGAGCCCGGCGGCGCTGGCCAGCGCGGTCGAGCTGGTGCTGGAGGGCCTGCACCTGTCGAAGCGCCTCAACAAGGACGCCCTCGCCTCGGGCGCCACCTACCGCAGCCGCAACTGAAAGCCCTCGAACCCCTCGAAATTGCGTTCGAAAACCCGCATGGAGCGGGCTGATCAGCGCAATTTCGGACGGGTTCGGACGGGTCAGCGGTTGCCGGTCAGTCCGCCGCCGTCGACGATGGTGCGGCTCCACGGGCGGATCGTCGCCCGGAGCCGGTCGCAGGTCTCCTCGCCCAGCGCCTCCCACGGCGCCAGCGCGGCCGCGTCGGTGGCGTCCTCGACCTGCTCGCGGGCGGCCCGGCCGGTGTCGGTGAACCCGCCGTCGGCGTCGAGCCAGCCCCGGGTGCGCAGGTCGTCGGCGGCGGTCTGCCACTCGTCCTCGGGCCAGCCCCGGGTGCGCTTGAGGACGTCGGGCGGCAGGATGCCCTCGGCGGCGGCGATGTGGGTGTGCAGGGCCTCGCACGGGCTGACGTCGGCGAGCAGCAGGGCGGCGACGTGGCCGTCGCCCCGGTACTCCCGCAGCAGGGTGAGGGCGTGCCAGAGGACCAGCAGCGGCTCGTCGGGCCAGTCGAGCCCGACGTGGCCGGCGTAGAGGGGTCGCCCGGCGGTGTCGCACGCCTCGGTCGCCTTCCGGGCCGTCGCGGCGGCCCACGCCAGCTCCGGCGAGGTCACGACCTCGTCGCCCAGCAGCTCCCGCAGCGCCACGTCGGCCGCCGAGAAGCGGGCCGCGACGATCGCCTCCGGAGAGGCGACGTCCCACGCCGCCGGGATCGCGGCCTCGACCACCGTCGGGTTGAAGTTGAAGAACGTGGCGGTCACGACCTCGGCCGCCACCGCGCCCATCGGCGCGCTGCGGGACGCGAAGTAGCCGGTTCGCCGGGGGATGCCCAGCGCGTCGTAGGCCTCGGTGGCCCGCGGCGTGAAGTAGATCATCGCGTGGACGGGCTCGAGGGTCCGCCACATCTTGCGTGCCACGATCGCTTCCATCGCCGGGAGGCTAACTGCGGGTGTGCCCAGGTACCGTGGCTCGCGATGGCGCGGCCGAAGTTCCGATACAGCCGCTGGGACGGCACGCAGGTGGGCTTCGAGCTCGACGCGGACACCGTCTTCGAGCAGATCACCGACGACCTCCTCTACCACGGCGACCTCCACGCGGCGCTGCGGCGGCTCCTCCAGTCGGGTTTCCAGGACCGGGACGGCAACTGGGTCCAGGGCGTGCGCGAGCTGCTCGAACGCCTGCGCCGCGAGCGCCAGGAGCGGCTCGACCGCTTCGACCTCGGTGGCGTCTACGACGAGATCGCCCGCGAGCTGGGCGAGGTGGTCGAGACCGAGCGCCGGGCCCTGCCGGGCGACGACGAGCGCCAGTTCCAGCTCGACATGCTCCCGCCCGACCTCGCCGGCCAGGTCCGCGAGCTGCAGAGCTACGACTTCGCCTCCCCCGAGGCCGGCCAGCGCTTCGAGGAGCTCGTGGAGCGCCTCCGCCAGCAGGTGCTCGACTCGTACGTGAACCGCATGACCGGCGCCGTCGAGGGCATGACCCCCGAGGACATGGCCCGCCTCAAGGACATGCTCGCCGAGCTCAACCAGATGATCGAGCAGCGGGCGCGGGGCCAGGAGCCCGACTTCGACGGGTTCATGGAGCGCCACGGCGACTTCTTCCCCGAGAACCCGCAGAACCTCGACGAGCTGCTCGAGGTGCTGGCCCGTCGCATGGCGGCGATGCAGGCGATGCTCGCCTCGATGACGCCCGAGCAGCGGGCCCAGATCGACCAGCTCGCCTCCCAGCTGCTCGACGACATGGACCTGCGCTGGCAGATCGACCAGCTGGGCTCCCAGCTCCAGGGCATGTTCCCCGGGATGGGCTGGGGTCAGCAGTACGACTTCCGCGGCCAGGACCCGCTCGGTCTGGCGCAGGCCGCGTCGACGCTGGAGGAGCTCGGCGACCTCGACCGCCTCGAGCAGCTGCTCCGGGGCGCCGCCCAGCCGGGCGCGCTGGCCGAGGTCGACGTCGAGCGGGCCAAGGAGCTGCTGGGCGACGAGGCCGGCAGCAGCCTCGACGAGCTGGCCCGCCTCACCCGGATGCTCCAGGAAGCCGGCCTGGTCGACCAGCGCGAGGGGCGCCTGGAGCTGACCCCGAAGGGCCTGCGCAAGATCGGCCGCAACGCCCTGCACGATCTGTTCCAGAAGCTGGCCAAGGACCGCCTCGGCCGCCACGACCTGGAGCTGACCGGGGCCGGCCACGAGCGCACCTACGAGACCAAGGCCTACGAGTTCGGCGACCCGTTCAACCTCCACATCGAGCGGACGGTCCGCAACGCGGTGGCCCGGATGGGCGGCGGCACCCCGGTCGAGCTGTCACCCGAGGACTTCGAGGTGGAGCGCACCGAGCAGGTGGTCCGGTCGTCCACGGTGCTGATGCTCGACCTGTCGCTGTCGATGCCGATGCGCGACAACTTCCTCGCCGCCAAGAAGGTGGCGATGGCACTGCACTCGCTGATCTCCACGCAGTTCCCCCGCGACTACCTGGGCATCGTCGGGTTCTCCGAGGTGGCGCGCGAGATCCGGCCGCAGGACCTGCCCGAGGTGTCGTGGGACTTCGTCTACGGCACCAACATGCAGCACGCCTTCCAGATCAGCCGGCGGCTGCTGGCCCGGGAGGGCGGTACCCGGCAGATCATCATGATCACCGACGGCGAGCCGACCGCCCACTTCGAGTCGGGCATGGCCGAGCCGTTCTTCTCCTACCCGCCGGTGAAGGAGACGGTCGACGCCACGCTGCGCGAGGTGGTCCGCTGCACCCGCGACGGCATCCGCATCAACACCTTCATGCTCGACCCGACCGGCCACCTGCGGGCGTTCGTGGAGCAGCTCACCAAGCTGAACCAGGGCCGGGCGTTCTTCACCACCCCGGAGACGCTGGGCGACTACGTGCTGGTCGACTTCATCGAGCAGAAGCGCCGGCTCAGAAGATCCGCAGGCCCAGCACGCCGATCAGCCCGCTGACGAGGTCGCCCAGGCCGGCGCCGCCGCTTCCAGGTGTCGGCTCCGGTGTGGGTGTCGCTGTGGGCGTCGGCTCCGGTGTGGGTGTCGCTGTGGGCGTCGGCTCCGGTGTCGGCGTCGCGGTGGGCGTTGGGCTGGGCGTCGGCTGGGCGGTGGGCCTCGGGGTCGGCCTGGGTGTGGGGCCTGTTGTCGGTTGCGAACTGCCGCCCGGGGGCGTCGTGGCGCCGGGGGAGTCGGTCGTGCCGGTGGTGCCGCCGGCGACCGGGGGGAAGCCGGGGAGGAACACGCCGGACTGACCCGGGGGCAGCGTCACGACCGGCTCGCCGGCCGGCGGGTCGCCGGGATCGCGCACGATGACCACGTCGGGGGGCGTGCTGGCGGGGACGGTGGTGGTCGGCCCGGACTCTCCCGCTTCCTCGAACGCCCAGGGAGTATCGTCGCCGGACGCTTCCTCGTCGGGGCCCTCGGCGCTCACCCAGCGCAGACCCAGCACGGCGACCACGAGGGCACCGATCACGAACGCCACGCCGACCGACGAGTTGGCGCGGCCCCCGCCGCCGTGGCCGCGCGTGAAGGCCACGAACGAATCCATCCATTCCCGAGCAACCTCCCGCACAGCGCCCGATGTTACGACGTTCTCGATTCTCGCGTCGCTCGCTCTTGCGCTCGGGCCGCAGGTGAGGGAAGATCACACCCGTGTAATTACAAGTGTGGTATTGGCCCACGCCCGGTAGGGCAGCCATGGGGCACCACCGCACTGTGTGGTTCCGCACACGAGTAGACGAATCAACGATGATGACGAGCCCAAACGGGAAGGGGGCCAGATGAAACTCTCCGTGGCCACAGATCCCGAGGACAGGACATGGCAGGACTACTCGAACTGCCTAGGCGTGGATCCCGATTTGTTCTTCCCCGAGAGGGGAGCTTCGACGCGCGAGGCCAAGGAGGTCTGCCGCGGCTGCGTCGTGAGGGAGCATTGCCTCGAATACGCACTGGTCAACGGTGAGAAGTTCGGTATCTGGGGAGGCATGAGCGAGCGCGAACGCCGTCGCATTCGCCGTCAACGCGCCCTCGCCCGCCGGGTAGCCACCGCTGCGTCGGCCAGCTAACAAGCCCACCACCAGACAGCGTTGCTGCGGCCATGACTTCGGAGGTCATGGCCGCGCTGCGCGTCCTGGGGCATCCTGCAGCGATGGACGACGACCCGCTGCTGTCCGCCATGCCCTTCGCCGTCTCGAGCGGTTTCGAGCTGCTCGAACGCGGGGCCGACCTGGTCGAGGGCCGGGTCGACTGGGCGCCGGAACGCTGCACGGCCGCCGGCATCCTCCACGGCGCCGTGCTGATGGGCCTGGCCGACACCCTCGGCGCGGTGTGCGCCTTCCTCAACCTGCCGCCGGGGGCCGGGACGTCGACGATCGAGTCGAAGACCAACTTCTTCCGGGCGGTGCGGGAGGGGACCGTCCACGGCCGGGCCCGGCCGGTCCACGTCGGCCGGACGACGATCGGCGTCCAGACCGAGCTCCGTGACGACCAGGATCGCCTCGTCGCCCTGACCTTCCAGACCCAGGCGGTCCTAACGGGGTAACCGGGCCTCGATGGTCCGGTCCTCCGACAGGTCGAGCTGCACCCAGCGGTCGGGGGGCGTGCGGTCGAGCAGCGACTGGGGGACCAGCCCCACCAGCTCCGCTCCCGCCAACGGGACCAGCGCCGACACCAGGTCCCAGGCCTCGGCCGGGCCGACCACGTCGGGCGAGATCAGGTTCATCGACACCTGCACCCGGTCGCCCACCGGCAGCCCCAAGGCCCGCAGGTGCGGTCCTCTGACGACCTGCGCCACCTTGCGGGCCACCGCCAGGTCGGGCGTCGCCAGGTAGACGTTCCACGCCACCAGCACCGGCCGCGCCCCCACGGCGACGGCACCGGCCGACGGGTGCGGCGCTGCGGGACCGTGGTCGGGCTCCAAGCCGGCGAAGGCGCCGCGCCGC
The DNA here is from genome assembly GCA_035316325.1 of Acidimicrobiales bacterium. NCBI lineage: Bacteria > Bacillati > Actinomycetota > Acidimicrobiia > Acidimicrobiales > Acidimicrobiales bacterium. The sequence continues at coordinate 20,870 of DATHJB010000157.1, read as the reverse complement.
ACATCCGGCAGCGTGCGCTCCGGGCCGTACAGGAACGCCGGCACGCCCAGCTCGTCGCCGATCCAGGCGGCGAAGCGGTCCCGGGCGGCGACCGCGTCGTCCAGCGTCGCGTCGCCCAGGGGCACGAAGGGCACCACGTCGACCACGCCGATCCGGGGGTGCACGCCCTGGTGGTCCCGCAGGTCGAGCCGTGCGACGGCGGCCCGGGCGACTGCCTGCGGGGCCGACTCGCCCACGAGCGTCAGCACCGACCGGTTGTGGTGGGGATCGACGTGGGTGTCGAGCAGGGCGTCGCCGGCGGCCTCGCCGATCGCCGTCACCAGCCCCGTGCGCCGCCCCTCACTGACGTTCACGACGCATTCAATGAGCATTCACCCATCCAATCTTGCCGTGGTGACGAAGGAGGGGATAGGCAGACACGCCAGCGAACATTCGCCCAGCGAAAGGTACAGTTGCCCCGTGCCTTCAGGACCGGAATTCATCATCGTCCTCGTGGTCATCCTCGTGTTGTTCGGCGGTGCCAAGCTCCCGAAGCTCGCTCGTTCGCTGGGTCAGGCCCAGAACGAGTTCAAGAAGGGCCTCAAGGACGGCGCCAAGTTCGAGGACGACGACGACGCTCCGGCCGAGCGTCCCAAGCCGACGGCGGCCGAGTAGCCCAACCGAGATCGACACACCGGGTGCGTCCACGTGGCGCGCCCGGTTGGCGCGACGGCGAGCGCACGCCGGACGCGCCGAAGACGACGGCTGACTTGCAGCCGTCGTTTCCGCGTTCGGGTCGTTCTCTCGGGTCTCCCAGCCCCTGATCGCTCAGTTGCTGAGCGCAGCCAGCCTCGCCAGGCGACGTCGCTTCAGGATGCGACGCCGCTCGCGCTCGGAACATCCGCCCCAGACGCCGTGGTCGATGCGATTCGCCAGGGCGTATTCGAGACACGGTTGCTTGACCGGGCAGTCGACACAGATCCGCCTCGCAACCTCGACACCCACGCCATCGCTGGGGAAGAACATCTTCGGCGATTCAATGGCGCAGTTGCCTCGGGCCATCCACTCGGTTCCCATCTGTCCTCCGTTAATGAGGGATGTCCTTTCTACGGTTGGCGACCGCGATCGGTTCCCCCTTTTTTCGACTCTTCTCCACCCACACGCCGGAGAGACGTGCCGCGCTTACGCAACCGGCGTTCGAAGCGGTAACCATGGGGTGGATGAGCCCGCCCGATCGCGATGTGCCCACGGCCCCGCCGAGCGCCTGGCCGTGGGCGAGCCCGGGGTCCGCCAGCGGTGGTCTCCGGCCGCCGCCCCCACCGAGCGGCCCCCCGTACGCGCCGGGCCCGCTGGGTCCGCCGGACGAGCCCGGTAGGCCCTCCCACGTCCGCAAGCCCCGGCGGCGCGGCTGGCTGGTGGCGCTGGCCGCCTTCGTGCTGGGAGGCATGTTCGCGGGGAGCGTCGCCGCCGCGGTCGTGGCCAGCGACGACGACCAGACCCAGGTCGTGGCCCGTCCCGCCATCCTGACCCCCGAGGGCGTCATGGACATCCAGGCGATCCTCGACAAGGTGCAGGAGTCGGTGGTCACCATCGAGACCAGCGCGGCGACCGCGGGCGGGGTGTTCGAGGGGGCCGGCACCGGCATCCTCCTGTCGCCCGACGGCCTGGTGCTCACCAACGCCCACGTGATCAGCGGCTCCAACGAGATCAACGTGCGGCTGTTCGACGGCGCCACCCACCCGGCCGGCCTCGTCGGCAGCCAACCGGAGGACGACCTGGCGGTCATCAAGGTGGAGGGCGTCGACGACCTGCTGCCCGCCGAGCTGGGGTCGTCGGACGTGCTGCAGGTGGGCGAACCGGTGATCGCGATCGGCAACGCCCTCAACCTGGGCGGTCAGCCGAGCGTCACCCAGGGGATCGTGTCGGCCAAGGACCGCAGCATCGACGACTCGGGCATCGCCGGCGAGCAGATCAGCCTCAACAACCTCATCCAGACCGACGCCGCCATCAACCCGGGCAACTCGGGCGGCCCGCTGCTCGACGCGGCCGGCCAGGTGGTGGGCATCAACACGGCGATCATCGCCGAGAGCCAGAACATCGGCTTCGCCATCGCCATCGACCCGGTCAAGCCGCTCATCGACGAGCTGCGCAACGGCGGCGGCGAGATCAACCCCGACACGGCGTTCCTGGGGGTGCAGTCGGTCGACCTGTCCGGGGTCGACGAGGCGGTGCGCAACCAGCTGGGCATCGTCGCCGAGGAGGGTGCGTTCGTCGCCGAGGTGTCGCCCGGCACCGCGGCCGAGGACGCCGGGATCGAGGACGGCGACGTGATCGTCGCCATCGACGGCGAGCCGATCGACACCTCCACCGACGTGGCCAACACCGTGCGCGACCACGATCCCGGCGACCAGGTGGAGCTGCGCATCGAGCGCGACGGCGAGGAGCAGACGATCACCGCCACGCTGGGCCGTCGGGGCAGCTGACAGGCGCCCGCTAACCCCGCCAACCACCCCGCCGCCGCCCCAAGCGGACTCGGGCTTCGCCGAGGCAGCTAGCCTGCAGGCCCTATGTCTGACGTCGAGACCACCGAAGTCGAGCCGCCGCGGGCGCACGCGCAGGTCGTGTACCTGGGCCCCGTGGCCCCGCACTGGGAGGTGCGGTCCTCGTTCGGCGACCGGAAGATCATCGACGACTTCCGCTCCCGGGTGCAGGCGCGCCTGGTGCTGCTGCCGCCCCACGACCCCCAGTTCCGCCGCAACCGCGAGCGGGTCGTCCGCGACGCGGAGCGCGAGAACATCCTGCTGGAGTGGGATCTCGGTTACGAAGAAGACGACAACTCGTAAGCGCCTGGTCATCTGAGGCATCCGGGCCCGCCGGTAGGTTGACCGGATGACGGACCCGGATGACGCTGTACCGCGCCAGTTCAACCGGGAGCTGTCGTGGCTCGACTTCAACGAGCGGGTGCTCACCCTGGCCGCCGACGAGTCGGTGCCGATGCTCGAGCGGGCCAAGTTCCTCGCCATCTTCAACCAGAACCTCGACGAGTTCTTCCAGGTCCGCGTCGCCGGCCTGAAGGACCAGGTGGCCGCCGGCATCACCGCCCCCAGCCCCGACGGCCGGTCGCCGGCCCAGCAGCTGGTGGAGGTGCGCGAGCGGCTGGAGCGGCTGCTGCCGTGGATGGAGGAGACCTTCCTCGAGAAGGTGGCCCCGGCCCTGGCCGACTCGGGGATCGTGTTCTCGTCGTGGGCGGAGCTCGACGAGGAGGACGAGAAGTTCCTCGTCGAGACCTTCGAGCAGCGGATCTTCCCGGTGCTCACGCCGCTGGCGGTCGACCCGGGCCATCCGTTCCCCTACATCTCCAACCTGTCGCTGAACCTGGCCGTGATCGTGCGCGACCCCGTGGCCGGCGAGCGGCGCTTCGCCCGGGTGAAGGTGCCGTCGATCCTGCCCCGCTTCGTGGTGCTGCCCGACGGCGAGCGCTACGTGCCGCTGGAGCAGGTCATCGCCGCCCACCTGGGCGACCTGTTCCCGGGCATGGAGATCGAGCAGGTCCACCCCTTCCGGGTCACCCGCAACGCCGACCTGACGTTGGAGGAGGAGGAGGCCGACGACCTGCTGGCCGCGGTGGAGCTGGAGGTGCGACGCCGCCGCTTCGGTCGGGCGGTGCGCCTGGAGCTCGACGCCGCCACCAGCCAGGAGGTCCACGACCTGCTGCAACGGGAGCTCGACCTGGACGACGACGACGTCTACACGTCGCCCGCCCCGCTCGACCTCGGCGGCCTGTGGTCGGTGTACGGCCTCGACCGGCCCGACCTGAAGGACGACCTCTACCTGCCGGTGACGCCCGCCCGGCTGGTGAACGACGACGAGCCGGCCGACCTGTTCGCGGCCCTGCGCCGCAGCGACGTGCTCGTCCACCACCCCTACGAGAGCTTCCGCACCACCGTCGGCGAGCTGGTCCGCCAGGCGGCGAAGGACGACCAGGTGCTGGCCATCAAGATGACCCTGTACCGCACGTCGGGTGACAGCCCGGTGGTGAAGTCGTTGATCCGGGCGGCCGAGGACGGCAAGCAGGTGGCGGCGCTGGTGGAGCTGAAGGCCCGCTTCGACGAGAGCGCCAACATCGAGTGGGCGAGGGCGCTGGAGGAGGCGGGCGTCCACGTCGTCTACGGGCTGATCGGGCTGAAGGTCCACGCCAAGACCCTGCTCATCGTGCGTGACGAGCCCGACGGCCTGCGCCGCTACTGCCACATCGGCACCGGCAACTACAACCCCACGACGGCTGCGCTCTACGAGGACCTGGGCTTCCTCTCGTGCGACCCCTCGATCGGCAACCAGCTCACCCAGCTGTTCAACGAGCTGACCGGCTACGGCCGCAACGTGCGCTACGAGTCGCTGATGGTGGCGCCCAGGACGCTGCGCAACGACATGGCCGAGCTGATCCGCCAGGAGACGGCGGTGGCGGAGGCGGGTGGCGAGGGGCGGATCGTCATGAAGATGAACGCCCTCACCGACGACGACCTGATCGAGCAGCTCTACGTCGCCTCGGAGGCGGGCGTGCAGATCGACCTGGTCATCCGGGGCATCTGTGCCCTGGTGCCGGGGGCGGAGGGGCAGTCGTCCAACATCCGGGTGCGCTCGCTGGTGGGCCGCTACCTGGAGCACTCGCGCATCTACTACTTCGGCAACGGCGACGGCCCCGGCCAGCCCCGCTACATCATCGGCTCGGCCGACCTCCGGGCCCGCAACCTCGACCGCCGCGTCGAGGTGCTCGTGTCGGTCACCCAGCCCGACCTGCAGGATCGCCTCCAGGAGATCCTCGACCTCCTCCTGGAGGACGACGAGGTCGCCTGGGAGCTCCGCACCGACGGCACCTGGTGCCGCTGCTCCCCGCCACCCGACGCGGAGCCCCACGACACCCACCGCCGTCTCCAGGAACTGGCGATCGCCCGCTCCCGCCAGCCCTGACCCCCGCTGGCGGTCGGGCGCGTGCGGTCACCGTGGGGTGAGTCGGATCACCGGGTACTCGCGGTCGGATTTGCTCTGGTACTTCGCGATGCGGGGCTGGGCGGTGGCGATGCGCTGCCACGCCGGTCCACGGTCGGCGCCGTCGAGCCGCTGCGGCGTCACCAGCACGGTGTCGCGGCTGGGCAGTTCGATCGACGCCTGGTCGGGGTGTGCCATCAGGTTGACGTGCCAGTCCGGGTGCTGGCTCCCACCGCCCGATGCGACGATCAGCCAGGCGTCCTCACCGTCGGGGAACCACGCCACCGGCGTTTCCCGCGGCTGCCCGCTGCGGTGACCCACCGTGTGCAGGACCAGTACGTCCATGCCCATGAACTTGCCGCGGCCACGTCGGACCTTGCGGTTCATGCGGGCGTTCATCCGGTGCTGCATCCACCGTGAGAACGCCCCGGGCGTACCGGGCTTGCGCCCTGCGCGACCGCCTGCCTGCTGGTTCGGTGTCGTTGCCATGCGACGACCGTAAGAGCACTGCCCCGTCGCCCGCTTCTTCGATCCTGATCGATGCCAGGGCCGGTGACAGACATCGTGGACATGGTCGTGTGGCGCCCACGTGCTACCCGGGTCAGAGGTTCGGGGTCGGGAGCCGGCCAAATGACAAAGTTGAAGTTTCTTCTCCGTCCATCCCCCTAACTGTCACAGGCCACTCTTATGGTCGTGCCATGGTCATCGCAGTAGCGGTATCCGGGGTTTTCGTGGGTGCTCTCGTGGGCATCGGCGCAGGCATCGCGGTCGGTCTGGTCGTGGCGCGGCGAGCCGCGGTGCTGGTGGCGTCCACCGTCACCCAGGCGCAGGCGGGCGTGCGCGCCGAGCTCGACGCCGCCGCCCGGCACGACCTGCAGGTCCGTCAGGAGAGCTTCGAGCTGCGCACGGGCGAGCTGCGCGGTGAGCTGGCCCGGGTCACCGACCTGGTCGTGGGCCTGCAGAAGGAGCGCGCCGAGCAGCAGGGCCGGGTCGAGCAGCGCCTGGCCGAGGTGGTGCAGGTGAGCGGCAAGCTGGCCGACACCACCCAGTCGCTGCGCGAAGCGCTGGCCAGCCCCAAGGCCCGGGGCCAGTGGGGCGAGCGCATGGCCGACGACGTGCTGCGGGCCGCCGGGCTGGTCGAGGGCATGAGCTACCGCAAGCAGACGGCCACGCGGGCGGGCACGGTGCCCGACTTCACCTTCATGCTCCCCGGTGGTCGGGAGCTGCACATGGACGTCAAGTTCCCGGTCGACAACTACCTGCGCTACCTCGACGCCGACACCGACGCCGAGCAAGACCGCTACCGCGTCCAGTTCCTGCGCGACGTGCGGGGGCGGGTGAAGGAGCTGTCGGGTCGCTCCTACATCGATCCGCACACCACGCTCGACGAGGTGCTGCTGTTCATCCCCAACGAAGCCGTCTACGCCTTCGTCCACAGCAACGACCGGGGCCTGCTCGACCTCGCCCTCAGCCAGAAGGTCGTGCTGTGCTCGCCGTGCACCCTGTTCTCGGTGCTGGCGGTCATCCGTCAGGCGGTGGAGCAGGCCCAGCTGCAGCGCACCTCCGACGACATCCTCACCCTGCTCGCCGACTTCGAGGACCAGTGGCGTCGCTTCACCGACTCGTTCGACAAGGTGGGCCGCCAGCTCGACACCCTGCAGCGCTCCTGGGACGACCTGTCCGGCACCCGCCGCCGCCAGCTCGAGCGCCCGCTCGACCGCATCGATGACCTCCGCTCCCGCCCCGAGCTCCGCGCCGTGGCCGGGTGACAGGGGGACGACTCGTGGCCAAGATCGTCCGGGCGGCAGGGGGTGTGGTGTGGCGCCGGGGGGACGACGGCGGTGTCGAGGTGGTGTTGGTGCATCGGCCGGCGTACGACGACTGGACGTTCCCCAAGGGCAAGCACGAGGACGACGAGACCGACGAGGAGACGGCGCGGCGGGAGGTGTTCGAGGAGACCGGGTTGAGCTGCCGCCTGGGCTCGGAGCTCGAGTCGATCGAGTACCTCGACGGGCGGGGGCGGCCGAAGCGGGTCCGCTACTGGGCGATGACGGTCGAGTCGTCCACCCCCCGCACCCCTGACGACGAGGTCGACGAGTCGCGGTGGTTGCCAGCAGATGACGCGGAGGCGGCGCTGACCTACGAAAGGGACCGCTCCGTGCTCCGGTCGTTACCGGGAGTGGTAGAGATGCGGTGACGACGCCCAGAGCAGGCAGCCTTAAGACCTGGTTGCCTGACCGTTCACCTCTGGTTCATCCGGGTCTCCTGAGCCCGTTCACTTGGCTCTCTACCGTCGGCGGGCGACAGGGCGCGAGCTGCGCCAACGTCCAGCCCAAGGAGGGCTCCGTGCAAGTGAAGACAAACCGCCGGCTCGCGTTGCTGGCACTTCCGCTGTCTCTGGCCCTCTTGGCCTCAGCCTGCGGTGATGACGACGACACCGGCGGCAGTGACGGCGGCGGTGGCGGCGAGGAGACCGAGGACCTCTCGGGCCAGACGGTCAGCATCACCGGCTCCTCGACGGTCGCACCGATCTCCGAGCTCGTCGGCGAGGACTTCGCCACCGAGACCGGCGCCGAGGTGACGGTCGACGACCCGGGCACGGGCGACGGCTTCGTCGAGTTCTGCGAGGGCGGCGCCGACATCTCCGACGCCTCCCGGGCGATCGACGAAGAGGAGATCGCCGCCTGTGAGGCGGCCGGTGTCGAGTACGTCGAGCTGAAGGTCGGCTTCGACGGCATGGCGGTCATGACGGGCCCGGGCAACGACGCGGTGGAGTGCCTCAACTTCGCCGACCTCTACGCCCTCACCGGCCCCGAGTCGACGGGCTTCGCCAACTGGTCCGACGCCCAGGCGATCGCCTCCGAGCTCGGCTCCAGCACCACGTTCCCCGACGAGGCGCTCGACCTGACGGGCCCCGGCCCCGAGTCGGGCACCTACGACTCGTTCATCGAGATCGCCCTGGCGGACTCGATCGAGGCACGCGGCCAGGAGGAGACCACCCGGTCCGACTACTCGGCCTCCGCCGAGGACAACACGATCCTCGCAAACGTCGAGGCGTCGGACTTCTCGCTCGGTTGGGTCGGCTTCGCCTTCGCCGACCAGGCCGGTGAAGCGGTCAAGATCCTCGACGTCGCCGCCGAGCCCGACGGCGAATGCATCACCCCGGATGCCGAGACGATCGCCAGCGGCGACTACCCGCTGTCCCGGTCGCTCTACATCTACGTCAACACGGCCAACGCCGACGAGAACCCGGCCGTCGCCGGCTACGTCGACTTCTACCTGAGCGACCTGGCCGGTTTCGTCGAGGCCGCCGATTACGTGGCGCTGCCCGACGACCAGGCTGCAGAGACCCAGTCGGCCTGGGACGGTCGCTGACAGCAGCGGTCGGACCCCTGGTCCAACATGTGGCGAGGCCGGGCTCGACGGGAGCCCGGCCTCGTGCCACAAGCTGAGGGGAGCAACCCAACGACATGAGCACCACAGCCCTACCTCCGCCCACAGGTCCGGTCGACCTGTCGGGCGACCCGCGGCGTCAGCGCCGCGAGCGCGTCATGGGCGCGGTGTTCGGCACCGCCGCCGGCGCCTCGCTCCTGATCAGCGCCCTCATCCTGATCGCCCTGTTCTCCAAGGGCTGGGAGTTCTTCACCGACGCCGACTGGGGCACCGTCTTCGGTAGCGACAACTGGGCGCCCCGCCAGGGCGAGTTCAGCATCTCCACGCTGCTGGTCGGCAGCCTCATCGTGACCGGCATCGCCATCGTGGTGGCCGCCCCCCTCGGCCTCGGCGCCGCCATCTACCTGGGCGAGTACGCCCGGCCCCGGGTGCGTCGGGTGCTCAAGCCGATCCTCGAGGTGCTGGCCGGCGTCCCCTCGGTGGTGTTCGGCTTCTTCGCCCTCCAGTGGATCGCCCCCAACGTCGTCGGCCGCCTGTTCGGCGAGGAGGCCGGCCGGGGCGGCAGCATGCTGGCCGCCGGCATCGGCGTGGGCATCCTCACCATCCCCCTGGTCGCCTCCGTGTCGGAGGACGCCATGCGGTCGGTGCCCGACGCGCTACGCCAGGCCTCGGCCGGCCTCGGCGCCCGCAAGATGACCACCAGCCTCAAGGTGGTCGTCCCGGCGGCGGTGTCGGGCATCGTGGCCGCCCTGATCCTGGCGATGTCGCGGGCCATCGGTGAGACGATGGTCGTCTACATCGCCGGCGGCGCCGCCGACCAGGCCACCTTCCAGGCCGACCCGCGCGAGGCCACCCTGACCATGACCGCCGCGATGGCCTCGCTGGCCACCGGTAGCGACAACGTGGTCGGCGCCGGCCTGGCCGTGCCGAGCCTCTACTTCCTCGGCATCATCCTCTTCTTCTTCACACTGCTCCTGAACCTCCTCGGCGACCGGTTCGTCCGCAAGTACAGGCAGGCCTACTGATGGCGCTCACCACGATCGGACACTCCGGCGGCGCGGCCCAGGGCGCGGTCGCCCAGGCCCTGAAGGGCAGTCGCGTCGACGTGCGCGGCAAGGCCTTCGAGGTCGGCCTGCTGGCGTGCCTGCTGGTCTCTCTGCTGGTGCTGGCCGCCCTCATCAGCTCGATCCTCACCGACGGCCTGGGCACCTTCAGCGACCGGGGCGTCGACTTCCTCGACGCCGGCCTGTCCCGTCGCCCGGCCCGGGCGGGCATCTCGCAGGGGATCGTCGGCTCGGTGTGGATCGCCATCAGCGTGGCGGTGGTGGCCTTCCCGCTGGGCATCGGCGCTGCCGTGTACCTCGAGGAGTACGCCCGGCGGAACTGGCTCACCAGCTTCATCCAGCTGAACATCCGGAACCTTGCCGGCGTGCCCTCGGTGGTCTACGGCCTGCTGGGCCTGGCGATCTTCGTCGATGCGCTCAACGGCTTCACCAGCAACTCGGGCGTCGACACGAAGACCCTGGCCGCGGCCGGCATCACCCTCGCCGTGCTGGTGCTCCCGGTGATGATCATCACCACGCAGGAGTCGCTCCGGGCCGTCCCGCAGGAGCTGCGCGACGCCGCCTACGGGGTCGGCTCCACCCGGTGGGAGGTCATCCGCAAGATCGTGCTGCCGTACGCGGCGCCCGGCATCTTCACCGGGTCGCTGCTGTCGATCGCCCGGGCGGTCGGCGAGGCGGCGCCGCTCATCGTCGTCGGCTCCTACACCTTCTCCAGCGGCGGGGCGGGGCTCAACCTGAACAACGTGTTCGACCCGAGCCACCTGCAGGAGCGCTTCACGGCGCTGCCGACCGTGATCTCGAACTGGTCGAAGGCTCCCCAGCCGGAGTTCAAGGTCGACCTTGCAGCGGCGACGATCCTCGCCATGCTGGTCTTCGTGCTCCTCATCAACTCCATCGCGATCGTCCTGCGCAACCGGTTCGAGAAGAAGAGGTCGGGATGACTGACACCAAGCCCACCGTCGTCACTGTGAAGCCGAAGGTCGACCGCGAGTCCGACGGGTCCACGGATCGGGAGCCGACCCCCGAGGAGATCGTCTTCGAGGTGCGCGACCTCAGCGTCTTCTACACCGACTTCCGGGCGGTGCGCGACGTCAGCCTCGACGTGCTCCACAACGAGATCACGGCGTTCATCGGGCCGTCCGGGTGCGGCAAGTCGACCATGCTGCGGTGCTTCAACCGGATGAACGACCTGATCGTCGGCGCCCGGGCCGAGGGCACGCTCAACTACCACGGCGTGCCCCTCTACGGGCACGGCGTCGACCCGGTCGAGGTGCGGCGCCGCATCGGCATGGTGTTCCAGAAGCCGAACCCGTTCCCCAAGTCGATCTTCGACAACGTCGCCTACGGCCCACGCCTGCTCGGCATCAAACGCAAAGGCGACCTGGAAGCCGTGGTCGAGGAGTCGGTCACCAAGGCCGCGCTGTGGGACGAGGTGAAGGACCGCCTCAAGGACTCCGCCATGGGCCTCTCCGGCGGCCAGCAGCAGCGGCTCTGCATCGCCCGGGCGATCGCGACGAAGCCCGACGTGCTGCTCATGGACGAGCCGTGCTCCGCGCTCGACCCGATCGCCACCGCCCGCATCGAGGACCTGATGCAGGAGATCAAGACCGAGTTCACGATCGTGATCGTGACCCACAACATGCAGCAGGCGGCGCGGGCGTCGGACGCCACGGCCTTCTACTCCACCGAGGTGGCCTCCGAGGGCGACCGGCGCAGCGGTGTGCTGGTGGAGTTCGACCGCACCGAGAAGATCTTCTCCAACCCGTCGGACGAGCGGACCGAGAACTACATCACCGGCCGGTTCGGCTGACGCGCAGGCCGCCTATGGAACCGCCGCCTCCGGGGCCCCTGCGCACCGCCTTCTACGACGAGCTCGACCAGATCCGTCTGCAGGTCGAGCTGATGGGCGTTCGGGTCGACCAGAACCTGGAGCGGATGCGTGACGTCCTGCGCACGGGCGACACGAAGGTCGCCGCCACCGCGCTGGCCGCCGACGACGAGATCGACGCCATGCACGTCTCCCTCCTGGAGCGCTGCTACGGGCTGCTGGGCCGCGAGGCGCCGGTGGCATCCGACCTGCGGTTCGTGGTGTCGGTGGTGCGCATCCTGTCGGAGCTGGAGCGGGTGGGCGACCTGGCGCTGCGGGTCGTGAAGCTGGCGCCGTTCGTCGAGGCGCTGGAGACGACCGGCGAGGCGTGGGACGTGCTGCTCACCCTGGTCGACACCGCGGTCGAGCAGTACCGCACCGCGTTGCGTGCCTGGTCGGCGCAGGACCTGGGGCTCGCCACCGAGCTGGCCGACCACCCGGCGCCGCTGTTCCCCTTCCACGAGCGGCTGCTGGCCAGCGTGCACGACAAGGAGCGCACCGAGGCCGTACGCCTGGCCATGGGGATGTTCGTGATCAGCCAGGCGGCCGACCGCATCGCCGACCACGCGGCGATCATCGGCGCCCGCCTGCGCTACCTGCTCACCGGCGAGCCCACCCATCTCGCCGCCGAGGTCCGGTGAAGGTGGAATAGAGGCCATGGAACCTCTCCGGGTGCTGGTCACCAACGACGACGGTGTGGAGGCGCCGGGGCTGCACGCCCTGGCCGCGGCGGTGGCGGAGCTGGGCCACGACGTGGTGGTCGTCGCTCCCGACGTCGACATGAGCGGCGCCGGCGCGTCGCTCGGACGCATGGCGGGAACGATGGGCGACCTCGAGGCCCGGCCCGTGCTGCTGCCCGGCGCCGAGGACGTCACGGCGTGGTCGCTGGCGGGCCCACCGGGCCTGTGCGTGCTGGCGGCCCGGCTCGGCGCCCTGGGCGACCCGCCCGACCTGGTGGTGTCGGGGATCAACCCGGGCTGCAACACCGGGCGGGCCGTGCTCCACTCGGGCACGGTCGGCGCCGCGCTGACCGCCGCCAACTTCGGGGTCAGCGGGCTCGCCGTGAGCATCGACGTCCCCAGCGCCGAGCTGCTGAAGGCCGGGGAGGGCCCGAGTTGGGCCACCGCGGCGGCGTTCGGCGCCGCGGCCGTGCGCTGGATGGCCGAGTCGCCGCCGGGAACGGTCCTCAACGTGAACGTCCCCAACCTGCCCCGCGACGAGGTGCAGGGCGTCCGCTGGGCGGAGCTGGCGCCGTTCGGCACCGTGCGGACCACCGTCGTGCAGCCCGTGGGCCCGGAGGGCGGCCGCCTCCAGCTGGAGCTGCGGCCCGGCGGGAACGGCGATCTGCCCGCGGGGAGCGACACTGCCCTGGTGAAGTCCGGCTACGTCACCGTCACCCGCCTCACCGGCGTCCAGGCCACCGAGCCTCTCGACCCCGCCGAGGTCTTCGGTATCCCGCCTCACCCGAGACTGGAAGCACCGGGAGCATGAGCGCGTCGCTGGTGCTCGGGTTGGTGCTCGTCGCGGTGGTCGCGGCGCTGGTGCTGGTCGCCGTCCGGCTCGACGCGGCCCGCCGGCGGGTCGACCAGCTGGAGGCGGCGGTCGACCAGGACGGGCAGCGCCGGGCCGACCTGGCCCGCAAGGAGAGCCGGCTGCGCGCGGCGCTCGGTGCCATCACCCACGGCGTGGTCGTCTACGACAGCGACGGTGAGGTCAGCTACCGCAACCGCCCGGCGGCCACCTACCTGGCGGCCCGCCACGGCGACGCCCTCGTGGAGAACGCCATCTCCACGGTGGCCACCCGCGCCCTCCGAGGCAAGGACACCGAGGAGGAGGTCGAGGTGTACGGCCCGCCCCGCCGCACGCTGAGCCTGCGGGCGGTGCCGCTCGGCAAGGGCGAGAAGCCCGACGGGGCGCTGGTCGAGGTGGAGGACACGTCGGCCCGGCGGCGCCTGGAGAACGTGCGGCGCGACTTCGTCGCCAACATCAGCCACGAGCTGAAGACCCCGATCGGCGCCATCGCGCTGCTGGCCGAGACCCTGCTCGGCGAGGACGACACCGACGTCATGCGGCGCCTCGCCGAGCGCATGGCCGGCGAGGCGTTCCGGGTGAGCCACACCATCGACGACCTGCTGGAGCTGTCGCTCATCGAGGCCTCGCCCACCCAGGTCGACGAATCGCTGCCGGTCACGCTGTTCGTCGCCGAGGCGGTGGAGCGGGTCCGTCCCGCCGCCGATCGCCGCGGCATCAGCGTCGACGTGGACGACCCGGCGCGCGGCCTCACGGTCTACGGCGAGCGCCGGCAGCTGGTGTCGGCCACCGCCAACCTGCTCGACAACGCGGTCAAGTACAGCGAGCCCGGCAGCTCCGTCGAGGTGCGGGCGCAGAGCGACGGCAGGTGGGTCGACGTCGAGGTGCGCGACCACGGCATCGGCATCCCCCAGCGCGACCTGGAGCGGATCTTCGAGCGCTTCTACCGGGTCGACCGGGCCCGCAGCCGCGAGACCGGGGGGACCGGTCTGGGCCTGGCCATCGTCCGGCATGTCGCGTCGAACCACCGGGGTGAGGTCAGGGTGGAGTCGCGCGAAGGCGAAGGATCGTGTTTCACCCTGCGGCTACCCGCCCGCGCCGAATCCACGGAGACAGGATGACCCGCTCATGAGCAGCAACGATTTCACGGTCCTGCTGGTGGAGGACGAGCACAGCTTCGTCGAGGCGCTGACGGTCGGGCTGAAGCGCGAGGGCTTCAGGGTGCAGGTGGCCCAGGACGGTGCCGAGGCGCTCGACATGTTCGACGCCGTCCGCCCCGACCTGGTGCTGCTCGACGTGATGCTGCCCAAGGTGTCGGGCATCGACGTGTGCCGCGAGCTGCGGCGACGCTCCCAGGTGCCGATCATCATGGTGACGGCCAAGGGGTCGGAGATCGACACCGTGGTGGGCCTGGAGGTGGGTGCCGACGACTACGTCACCAAGCCCTACCGGCTGCGGGAGCTGGTCGCCCGGATGCGGGCGGTGCTGCGGCGCCGCTCGGCCGACCTGACCACGACGTCGACCAGCGGCGAGGTGCTGGAGGTGGGCGACGTGCGGCTCGACCCGGAGCGCCACGAGGTCGAGGTTCGGGGCACGCAGGTGCGCCTGCCGCTCAAGGAGTTCGAGCTGCTGGAGATCCTGCTGGCCAACGCCGGCCGGGTGCTGCCCCGGGAGACGCTGATCGACCGGGTGTGGGGCGCCGACTACGTGGGCGACACCAAGACGCTCGACGTGCACGTCAAGCGGTTGCGCACGAAGGTCGAGGACGACCCCTCGCTGCCGAGCCGGATCGTCACCATCCGCGGCCTGGGCTACAAGTACGACACGCCCCGCCCGTAAGGCTCGAAGGGCTGCGTCGACGGCCGCGTTCACGCGCATACCCCCGCCAACCACCCCGCCGCCGCCCCAAGCGGTCTCGGGCTTCGCCGAGGCAATTACCCTCTGAGGCATGGCGGTGAGCGACGACGACACCAAGGGCTGGCAGCCGATCGCCCAGCGGCGTTCGGGCGCCTCGGCCTTCGTGGTGTCCCCGTTCACGCGGCTGGCACGCACGCACGCCGCCGCCGTGGCCGGCGACACGCTGATCGCCCTGGCGCTGGCGGGCTCGTTGTTCTTCTCGATCAGCCCCACCCAGGCGAAGGAACGGGTGGCGCTGGGCCTGATCCTGACGATGGCGCCGTTCTCGTTGGTCGCCCCGCTGATCGGCCCGTGGCTCGACCGGGTGCAGGGAGGCCGGCGCTGGGTCGTCGTCGGGGCCAACGCCCTCCGCTCGGTGATCTGCGTGCTGATGATCGGCCACCTCGACAGCCTGCTGCTGTTCCCCGAGGTGTTCGCGGTGCTGGTGCTGTCGAAGGCCTACTCGGTGGCCAAGTCGGCGCTGGTGCCGACGTTGGTGAGCTCCGACGAGGAGCTGGTGGAGTCGAACTCGAAGCTGTCGCTGCTGTCGGGCGTGATGGGGTTCGTGGCGGCGGTGCCGGGCCTGTTGGCCAACGTGCTGTTCGGCGGGGGCGGGGTGATGGTGCTGGCGGGGACGGTGTTCGGGGTGGCTGCCGTGGCCGGCACCCAGATCCCGGCGACGCGGGTGGCCCCCGATCGCGAGGACACGATCGAGCGCGACGAGCTGCGGGGCGCCGGCATCCTGCTGGCGGCCTCCGCCATGGGTCTGCTGCGGGGCGTCGTCGGCTTCATCACGTTCCTGATCGCCTTCGACCTGCGCCGCGCCGACGCCCCGACGTGGCAGTTCGGCGTGATCCTGGCCGCCAACGGCATCGGCGCGCTGAGCGGCGCCGCGGTGGCTCCGGCACTGCGCAAGAGCGCGGTGGGCGAGGAGAAGATCATCCAGCTGTTCCTGGGGGTCACCGCGGCGATCGCCGTGGTGGCCGCGTACGTCGGTCGCTTCCCCGGCGCCCTGGTGATGGCGTTGGCGGTGGGCCTGGCGGCCAGCGGGTCGAAGCTGGCGTTCGACTCGATCCTCCAGCGTGACGCCCCGGACGCCAACCGGGGTCGTTCCTTCGCCCGCTTCGAGACCCGGTTCCAGCTGATCTGGGTGATCGGCGCCCTGATCCCGGTCATGGTCCCGAGCCGCCTGGAGATCCCGTCCCGCCTCGGCTTCCTGTTCGTGTCGGGCGCGGCCGCCTTCGCCCTCCTGTCCTACGTGGCCGGGGCGAAGGCCGTGGCCGCCGGCAAACCCGTCCCGTCCCGGAGCCTCGACACCCGGGCCCGGGCCCTCCGCAAGGCCCGCCAGGGCTTCGACCGCATCCGCGAGAAGCGCCTCGACGGCCGCCGCCCGGCCCGCCTCACCGAGAAGTCCCCCAACCCCCCGCCCAACCCCCCGACCGCGTCGCCGTCGTCCGGCACCGAGGTCGAGGTCGCGGTCGAGACGGCCACGGCGATGCCCCCGCCGCCGCCACCTCCGCCCCCTCCTCCTCCGCCGCCGCCCCCACCACCCCCACCGCCGCCTCCGGCACGGAGCAGCGACGACACGACGGTCGTGGTCGACCCGACGAACCTCTAGACCTGGGAGCGGTCGGTCGTCAGTCGTCGGTGGCGGGCAGGTCGATGCGCGCCAGCCACAGGCCCGGGGCGTCGACCTCGGGGGGACTGGGGAGGTTGCGCTTCGACTCCCACAGACGGGCCAGGCCGTCCTCGCCGGCCCGCTCCACCACGCCGTCGACGAACGCCGTGCCCCGGTCGTAGGTCGACTGGGTGAGCTCCAGGCCCAGCATGCGCTCCACGAAGCGGTCGGCCTCCGACGTGGCCACCCGGCGACGCCGCAGCGCCTCGGTGAGCATGCCGTAGCTGCCGATGAGCTTCTCGCCCACCTGGTCCATGATGTGGTCGACGACGCCCACGACCACGGCGAGCAGCGCCTCCAGCTGGGGCTTCAGCCGCCGCTGCTCGTCGGACTGGATGGCGCCGATCAACGCACCGGGCTCGCCGATGGCCCGACGGATGCGGTCGAGCAGGTCGACGCTCGGGTCGTCGGCGCTCTCCTCGATGGCCCCGAGCTGGTCGCTGAGGGCGTCGGGGTCGTTGCGGAAGCCGGCGGCGAACTCGCCGATCAGCTCGTCGAGCTGCTGGCGCACGTGCGGCACGCCGAGCACGGTGTGGTGGGCGATCTCGTGGACGCAGATCCACAGGCGCAGGTCGTCGGGCGGGAGGCTCCACTCGTCGCCGAACTCGACGAGGTTCGGCATCACGATCACCAGCTCGTCGGACGCCGGCCGGGGGATGGGCAGGTCGTACTGGCCGAACGAGGTGCGGGCCAGGTGGCCGACCATCGAGCCGGCCATCATCGCCACCATCGTGGGCTGCATGGCCTGCAGCATCGGCCCGAGCATCGCCGCGAACTGGTCCTCCTGGGAGACCATCGACGGGTCGGCCGGGAGGCCCTCGGGGTCGGTGGTGTCCTGGTCGGGCTGGGCGCGCAGGGCGTTGGCGAGGCGTTCGAGGAGCGGCCGGTAGGCCTCGAGCGTGCGGGTGGCCCACAGCGCCCGGTTGACCGGCATCACCGTCAGGTCCCGGCCGCCGACGGAGGGCGACAGGCCCGTGACGTGGGCGACCTGCAGCTCCGCGACCCGGGCGAGCTGCTCCAGCTTGATGCGCTCGGTCGGCTCGACGTTCGGCTCGCTCTGCCCGTCGGTGGCGATGGACAGCGCCAGGCTGCGGGCGGCATCCCACGGCACACCACCGCCCGAGCCCAGGAGCTTTGCGATGTCACCGAAGAAGGGCATTCCCTCGAAGGGGTTGCCGGGGCCAGTAGGACCACTCACAACAGAGCATGGTAAAGGTAGAGACGATGGTTGCTGTCGCGGTCACGGGTGCAGATACCCCGTTGGGTCGGAAAGTGCGGAGCCTGCTGGCCGACGGGGAGCACGCCGAGGTCCGTGAGCTGGGCGACGTGCTCGGGGGTGACCTGAAGAACCCGCTCGACGGCACCGAGTCCGTGCTGCACCTCGCCACCGGCACCCCCCAGTCGCCCACGGGTGCCACGGCCGACGTCGACGCCACCCGCCGCCTGCTCGACGCCGCCGGCGACGCCAGCGTCCAGCACCTGGTCATGCTGTCCGACGCCACCGTCTACGGCGCCTGGCCCAACAACCCGGTCCCGCTCACCGACGAGGCCGTCCTGCGCCCCAACCCCGGCTTCACCTACGCCACCGAGCGGGCCGAGCTGGAGCGCCTGGCCGGCGAGTGGCGCGACGCCCACCCCGGCAGCACGGTGACGATCCTGCGCCCGGTGCGCACCCCCGGCCGCAACGACTGGCTGATCCGGGCGCTGCGCCCGGCGCCGGCGGTGCCCGAGCTGGCGGTGGAGCCGCCGGTGCAGTTCCTGCACCTCGACGACCTGGCGTCGGCCGTCACCCTGGCCCGTACCAAGCGGCTCGACGGCGCCTTCAACGTGGCCCCCGAGCAGGCCATCTCCGGCGACGAGGTGCGGTCGCTGACCGGCGTCGGCCCGCGGGTGCGCCTGCCGGAGCAGCTGGCCGACCGGTTCGCCCGCTGGCGGTTCCGCTCGGGCCTGGGTCCGACACCGCCCGAGCTGGTGCCCTACACCCTGCACTCGTGGGTGGTGGCCAGCGACGCGCTGCGCTCGGCCGGTTGGACGCCGGCGACCTCCAGCGAGGAGGCCTGGGTCGAGTCCCACGAGGCCGGTCCCTGGGCCACGCTGAGCCCCCGCCGGCGCCAGGAGCTGGCGTTGGGCGTGGCCGGTGTGAGCGTCGCGGGCGCCGCGGTGGGCGCGGCCTGGGCCGTGCGCCGCTGGCTCGCGCCCCGCCGCTGAACCGTTCTGTCTTCGCTGGGCCGGCTATTCCGGGCTGAGCGAAGACAGAACCAGCTCGGTCTCGGCGGTGACGCCGTCGCGCTGGTAGGTCACGTCGACCCGGTCTTCGGGGCTCTTGAGCTGCAGGCGGCTCACCAGCGTCGACATGTCGGCGATCCGCCTGCCGTCGAGCTCGGTGATCACGTCGGCGACCTGCAGGCTCCCGGCGGCGGGCCCGTCGGGGTCGACCTCGGTGAGCTGCACACCTCCACCAGGGGCGTCGGTGCCGAGGATGCCCACCCAGGCGTGCCGGGCCGAGCCGGTCGCCAGCAGGTCGTCGGCGACCTTGGCGGCCACCTTCATCGGGGTGGCGTAGTAGGAGAGGCTGTCGGTCCAGGTTGTGAGCGCCAGCATCGCGCCGCTGCCGTCGACCACCGCGCTGCCCAGCATGGTGGGGTAGGTGGTGGTCTGCGGGGTGATCTGGAGGACGCCGTCGACCGGGTCGCCCTCGGGCGTGGTGGTGTGGGTCAGCGGCTTGGTGAGGGTGCCGGGCGCCGTGGTGAAGCCGTCGTCGTTCACGCCGGCGCAGAGCACGGTGCCGCCGGGGGCCAGGCCGTCGGGGGCCACGAGGTCGGCCGGCGTGAACCCCTCGCCGGGCAGGTCGACGACGGCGAGGCCGGTGACCGGGTCGGTGCCACGGATGGTGGCCGTCTGGGAGGTGCCGTCGTCGAGCGTCACGTTGACGTCGGGGAGGCTGCCGACCAGCTGAGCGCTGGTGAGCACGATGCCGTCGCTCCGCACGATCACGCCCGAGCCGGTGCCCGCGCCCTCGATGCGGACGACGCTGGGCGCCACGTCGCGGGCCTCGCGGTTGCCCAGCGGCGGGCCGCTGAAGAGGCCGGAGGAGTCGAACGACGTGAGCGGCCCCGAGGCGAGCCCGGCGATGTCGAGTGGCGCCGCGGCGCGCCGCGGTGTCACGCGGTCGCGCATCCCGAAGGCGAGGAGCCCTATGCCGATCAGCATCACCCCGACGGTGCCGGCACCAGCGACCAGACCCCAGGGCCAGCGGTGCGCGGACGCCGGGGCGTGCGCGCTCCGAGGTCCGGAGCCGACCATCTCCGACGGGTGACGCCAGAGCCGATCATCTGGATGTGGTGGCGGACCGAAACCGGTGACGTCGTCAGCCGCGTCGTCATCGAACGGCACGGCCGCAGGATAATGGTGGTCCGCAGCCTGCGGGGCGCGGGGCGTACGATTGACGCATGAGCGAGCACCCGGACTCTGGCGATACCTGGATCGGGTTGCTGCGGAGCCCGCTCCCGGTCGACGAGGCCAGCGCCTGGGTGGTGCGCCCCGACTGCGGTGCCGTGGTCACCTTCTCCGGCACGGCCCGTGACCACTCGGAGGGCGTCGAGGGGGTCACCCGGCTCGACTACGAGGCCTACGAGGAGCACGTGGGGTCGTCGCTGTCCTCGGTCGCCGAGGAGGCCCGGGCCAAGTGGCCGGTCGTGCGGCGCATCGTGCTGCTGCACCGGGTCGGCGAGGTGCCGGTGGGCGAGAGCTCGGTGGTGGTCGCGGTGTCCGCTCCGCACCGCCAGGAGGCGTTCGACGCGGCCCGCTTCTGCATCGACACGCTCAAGGCGACGGCGCCGATCTGGAAGCGGGAGGTGACCGCATGAGCGCGGTCGCGTTCCTCCTGCTGGCGCTGGTCATCGCCTCGGTCGGCTCGTTGGTGCTGTACCTGCGGCAGCGCAGGCCCACGTCGGTGGAGTCGGGCATCGACTCCTTCCGCGAGGGCATGCGCGCTCTGTCCGACTCTCGGAACGAGTGATGGCCCGCGACCTGGCGATCGACCTCGGCACGGCCAACACGCTGGTCTACGAGCGGGGCAAGGGCATCGTCCTCAACGAGCCGACCGTCATCGCCCTCAACCGCCGCACCCACGAGGTGCTGGCGATGGGCCACGACGCCTGGCAGATGATGGGCCGCACCCCCAGCGACATCGTGGCCGAGCGCCCGCTGCGCCACGGGGCGATCACCGACTTCGAGGTGACCCAGCGCATGCTGCGGTTGCTGCTGTCGCGGGTGCGCCACGGGCGCTTCGGTCGTCCCCGGGTGGTGCTGTGCGTGCCCACCGCCATCACCGAGGTGGAGCGGCGGGCCGTGCGCGAGGCGGCCCGGCGGGCGGGCGCCAACGAGACGTTCCTGATCGAGCAGCCCATGGCGGCGGCGATCGGCTGCGGGCTGCCCATCACCGAGCCCACCGCCAGCCTGGTGGTCGACGTGGGCG
>DATHJB010000156.1 GCA_035316325.1 Acidimicrobiales bacterium | reverse complement strand
TCGGGTGACCCGGCAACGTCCCCGAGGTCGGCGAGAGGCGGGAACCACGCCAGATCGGGCAAGGGGTACGGCGGCAGTGCCGCCATCGAGACGTGCAGGTCGGCCGGCGACGCTCTGCCACCCGCCGACGATTCGCCCCAGCTCGGTGAACCCCAGTGATGCCAGGCCGTCTTCCAATGCTGGGTCGTTCATCTCGGTACCGGACCGACATTTACGTTGTAAGCTACGAACATGTGTTCGGTTTGGGGGTAAGCTGTGCGGCGTGGACAGGCTTCTGGAGCTCCGACAGGCCATCGACGGCCTGGTTGCGTTGGAGACCGTCGCGCTGTCCGACGACGAGTTGGGTGAGCTGATCGTCGGGCTGCATCGAGAGGCGGCACGCCTCACGGCGTGTGCCACACGGGTGACGGCGGCGTTCGACGGGCGCCGGGCCTGGCGCGATGACGGATCAAGGAGCCTTGGTGCCTGGTTGCAGCGGCACTGCCACACCTCCCGGCGGGAGTCGCGGGCCCAGGCGGCCCGGGCCAAGCATGTCAGGCTCATGCCCCACACCGCGGCCGCTTTGGCGGCTGGCGAGATCGACGATCAGCACGTCGGGGTGTTGATGGGCCTGGCGGGGTCGGCGCGCATGATCATCGCCGACGCCTTCCCCGAGGCCGAAGCGACGCTGGTCGAGTACGCGAAGACGCTGGACTTCGAAGACTTCGTGGCGGCCTGCCGGCATTGGGAGAGCGTCGTCGATGCCGACGGCGAAGAGGCCCAGGCGGCCGACGACCTCGAGGCCCGGCGGTTGCACCTGTCGGAGACGTTCCGGGGCAACGTCGTCCTCGACGGCCAACTCGACCCGATCTCGGGGGCGATCGTCAGCGAGGAGTTGGGTCGGATCGAACGGGAGCTGTTCCGATCCGACTGGGCCGACGCAAGGGCCGTCTGGGGCGCGAGCACGCGGGTGGAGCACCTGGCCCGGACGGCGGCGCAACGACGCGCCGACGCGCTCGTCGAGATGGCACGGCGCTCGGCGATCGCGCCCGCCGACGGCTGAGCACCGATGCCGCTGTTCGTGGTCCACATCGGCTACGAGAGCTCGGCGCGGCGGATGCTGGAGCTGGCGAACGGCACCGTCGTGGCGCCCGGTCAGCTGCTGCCCTACCTGTCGGAGGCCGAGTTCGAGCGAGTCGTGTGGGGGCCTGAGGATCGGATCCTCACCCTGTCGAAGCGGGCCAGGTTCTTCACCGGTGGATTGCGCCAAGCCGTCAAGCACCGCGATCGACGCTGCACCGCTCCCGGCTGCCGGGTCCCCGCCGAAGACTGCGACATCGACCACGTCCAGCCCTGGGCCCACGGCGGCGAGACCACCCAGGACAATGCCCGCTGCCGTTGTGGCCACCACAACCGCCACCGGGTCGACCCCAGCCACCCCCCGCCATGAGGTCAGCCCACGTCGGTGAGGAGCGTCGACCAGTGCCGGGCGACGACGGCGATGTCGAAGTGGTCGACGCAGTGCTGGTGGGCGGCCTTGCCGAAGGGCTCGGCGTCGGCCAGCACCGTGCGGAGCGCCGCGGTGAACGCCTCGACGTCGCCGGGTGGGGCGAGCAGCCCGGTCTCGCCGGCCCGGACGATCTCGGGGATGCCGCCGACGTCGCTGGCGACCGCGGCGCGGCCGGTCAGGCCCGCCTCGATCAGGACGCCCGGCATCCCCTCGGTGCGGCTGGGAAGGATGACGGCGTCGCCGGCGGCCAGGGCCTCCCGGGGGCCGTCGACCGGACCGGCGAAGTGGACCCGGCCCGGCGCCGTGGCCTCGGCGAGCGATTCCAGCGCGGCACGGTCAGGGCCGCCGCCGGCCACCAGCAGGTGGACGTCGGGCAGCGCCGCCACCGCCCGGATCGCGGTGTCGACCTGCTTCTCGGGGCTCAGCGCCCCCAGGTACGTGACCACCGGCTCGCCGTCGGGCAGGCCGAACACGCGGCGGGCGGCGGCCTGGGCCGTCGCGTCGGCCAGAGGGCAGCGGGACGCCGGCACGCCGTTGGGGATCACCGCCAGCTTGGCGGTCGGCACGCCGTGGACCCGGGTCAGCACGTCGGCGGCACCCGGCCACAGGGCCACCACCCGCGCCGCCCGGCGCAGCAGCAACGCCGTCCGGGCCCGGCGCACGCCGCTGCCGGACCACGCCATCGGGTCGCCGATGCTGCGGTACACGAACGGCACCCGCAACCCCGGCAGCGCTACGGCCGCCGCCAGCAGCGTCTTCGACCCGTGGGCCACCACCACGTCTCGCCCGCGGGCGCCGGCCCGCAGTGCCCGCAACGTCGACAGGGCGTACGGCTGGTCCCCCAACGTCGGCACGCCCAGCCCTCCGTCGGACGAACCGGGGGTGAGGGCGACCAGCTCGTCGGTGCGGCCCTGCCCCCGTAGCTCGGTGACCAGGTCGAGGGCGAAGACCTCGGCGCCCCGGCGCTGGCTGGCGGTCACCACGTGGAGGCACCTGCCCTGCTCAGTCATCGCCGTCGTTCTAGCCGACCCCTGGCCGACCCCTGGCCGACCCCCGGGCGAGGTGCAGTAGCGTGACCACCCAACACCGGAGGCGAGACCGGAAGAAACGGCGGGCAAGCAGTGAGAGTCGACGAACGGTGACGAGCCGAGCGGGAGCCTTCCATCGGCTGCCGGCCGGCGGTGGTGAGGGCGAAGACGAGTCGACGGTGCTGTTCGTCAGCGCACCTGTCGGCGTCGGCGGCTCGACGCGGTCGATGGCCAACGTCCTCACCTACATGATGGGCCGCGCCCGGAGAGTGCTGGCCGGCCCACCCGACGGCAGGTTCCACGACCTGGTCCACGACCTCGCCGCGAGCGAGGTGTACCTGCCGATCATCTCCAGCGAGCGCCCCCGGCCGCCCCGCCGGGCCTGGAGCGCCGTCCAGCTGGCGATCTTCGCCCGTCGCAACCGCAGGAACCTCACGGCGATCCACGCCAACGGCCTCAAGGAGATGAGCCTCAGCATCGCCGCGGCGGCCCTGAGCGGCGTCCGCCTGGTGGTGTGGGTCCACGAGTTCAACCTCCCGCCGTCGGTGCTGCGGCTGGGCTGGCTGTGGCGCCAGGTGCTGCGCCGCATCGACGTGCAGTTCGCGGCGGTGTCGCCGCTGGCCCGCGACGTGGTGGCCCAGGCCGGCCTCACCAAGGCCGACGACGTGGCCGTCGTGCCCAACCCGATCGACCCGGCCGACGTGCTGGCCGACCGCCCCGCCGACGACGATCCCCGTCTCCGCGTCGCGTTCCTGGGCAGCCCCTTCGTCTACAAGGGCTTCCAGTACCTGCCCGACCTGGTGCGGCTGACGACAGCGGCCGACGCCCCGGTCCGCTGGCTGATCTTCTCCCGCCAGACCGACGACTCGCTCCCCGAGGTGTGGGACGAGCTGCGGGCCATGACCGACACGCACCCCGTCTCGATCGAGGGCAAGTTCACCGACGTGCGGGTCGCCTACGGCCGCTGTGACATCGTCGTCGTCCCGTCCGACCTGGAGTCGTTCTGCCGGGTGGCGGCCGAGGCGATGCTGAACGGCCTGCCGGTGGTCGGCAGCGACCTCGAACCGGTCCGGGCGCTGCTGGGCGACGAGGCGGCGGGCATCCTGTTCCCCGTCGGCGACGTCGAGGCGGGCGCCAAGGCGATCGTGCGCCTCGCCGGCGATGCCGACCTGCGGGCCGAGCTGGGCGCCGAGGGACGTCGCCGGGCCCTGGCGTTCTCCCCCGAGGTCGTGGGCGCCCGGTTCGGGGAGCTCTACCGGCTCGCCTACTCGTCGGCATGAGCACCGCCCCGCGGGTCGTGGTCGTGTCGCACGAGGCGACGCTGACCGGAGCGCCGCGGGTGGCGGTGGAGGTGGTCCGCGCCCTCGGCGGCGAGGATCGCACCGTCGTCGCCGTGCTCCGAGCCGGTGGCCCGTTGACCCCCGCGTTCGAGGCTGCCGCCGACGGGTTGCGCCAGGAGCCGTTGGCCCGGGCGCGGGCCGGGCTGCGGCGGGTCGGGGCGCTGCGCCCGCTGGTGAACCGGCTCGACGAGCTGGTGGCGGGCTACGTGCTGCGCCGTGAGCGTCCGACCGCCCTGTTCCTGAACACGGTGAAGTCGGCCTGCTACGTGCGCCCGGCGCTGCGCCGTGGCATCCCGGTGGCGCTCCTCAGCCACGAGCTGGGGACGCTCGCCTCGTCGGTGCTGCGGCGCTACCCGCTGGGTCACCGCTGGCGTGACGTCCGGCTCCTGGCCTGCTCGGCCGCGGCTCGCGACACGTTGGCGCCCCTCGTCGGCGTCGCCACCGAGGACATCGAGGTCGTCACCTCGCCGGTCGACGTGCAGGCCGTGGTGGCCGCCGCGGGGACCCGGACCCACGAGCCCACCGGCCCCGTCGTGGGCGGGTGCGGCACGGTCAACGAGCGCAAGGGCGTCGACCTGTGGCTGCAGGTGGCCAAGGCGGTCCAGGACCAGCGCCCCGACCTCGGGGTGCGGTTCCGCTGGGTCGGGGAGCGCAAAGGGGACTGGCTCGACGAGGGCGACATCGGGAACGGCGTCGAGCTGACCGGCCAGGTCGCCGACCCGTACCCGCTGATCGCCGGCATGGACGTGTTCACGCTGCCGTCGCGGGAGGACGCCTTCCCGCTCGCGGTCATGGAGGCGATGGCGTTGAGCCGGCCCATCGTGGCGTTCGACGTGGGCGGCGTGCGCGACCAGCTCGGCGACGCCGGTGTGATCGTCGCCGCCGGCGACACGGACGCCATGGCCGCGGCGGTCGTCAGGTTGCTCGACGACCCCGATGCCGCCCGGGCGCTGGGCGAGGCCGCGGCGACCAGGGCCAGGGAGCTCCACGACGTCGCGCCCTTCCACCAGGCCATCCGCGATGTCGTCACGTCGCTCCGCCCCAAGCCGACCAAGGCCTTCCTCCTCAAGTCGTGGCACGCCGGCGACGCCCACGAGCAGCGCTACCGCATCGAGCTGCTGGAGCGCCACGGCGTCGACCTCCGGTACTCCGACGCCGTCGACAGGCCGCCGTGGACGTTCGCCCCCGTCAGGAAGCTCGTCCGCCGCCTCGAGCGCCTCGGCGCCCCGTTCCTCCAGACCCTCCTCGCCGCACCGAGGATCGCCCGGTCGGACGCCGTGGTCGCCGTGTTCGAGAGCCAGGGCAACTTCCTCGCCGGCCTTCGGGCCCTGCGGCTGTGGCCCTTCACCCGCCCCCGGTTCGTGGTCGTGGCCTGCTGGCTGGCCATGGACGCCCCCAAGTTCTCGCCCCGCAAGCTCCGGGGCTACCGCTGGGCCTACCGCCGCGGCGTCGACGAGCTGGTGTTCTTCTCACCCAACCAGACCGAGGTCTACCGCGACCTGCTCGGCATCCCCGAGGACCGGCTCGCCTACGTGCCCTTCGGCATCGACCACCAGTACTTCACGCCCCGCGACGTCGAGGAGGAGGGCTACGTCCTCGCCGTCGGGCGGGACAAGGGCCGCGACTGGCCCACGCTGTTCGACGCCGTCCGCGGCACCGACCTCGACGTCCGGGTGGTGTGCCGCCCCGACGACATCGAGGGATTGGACGTGCCCGCCAACGTCACGCTCCTCGGCACCGTCGACCGCTCCACCTACCGCGACCTCACCGCCCGCGCCCGGGTCGTCGTGGTCGCCACCCGCCCGCTGGCCTACCCGACCGGGCAGAGCGTCACCCTGGAGTCGATGGCGCTGGGCAAGTGCTGCGTGGTCACCGACACGCCCGCCATGCACGACTACCTCGACCACGAGGTCGACGCCCTGCTGGTGCCGCCGCACGACAGCGCCGCGCTCCGTGCTGCGCTCGAGCGGGCCATGACGGACCCCGACCTGCGCAAGCGCCTCGGCACCGGGGCCCGTGAGGCCGTGGAGCGGACGTTCAACGCCGCGGCCATGTGGCAGACGGTCGCCGGACATCTCCGACGTGTGAACGTTGCAGGTAGTTGAACTCTCAACGAGACTTGTCGCTCTACAACGGGAGCGGAAGATTGGGCGTCTCGGCGGACGGATGGCAGGCAGCATCGCTGGAGCAGTTCCTAGGGCACGGGCCGGACGGCAACGAGGAGATCGAGCTGATCGGCGGCGCCCAGGGCGAGGGCCTGGTGTTCGGCTGCCGGCACATGCCCGCGGCGGGCGGTGCCACCTCCGGGGTCGTGATCTGCCCGCCGGTGCTGGGCGACGCCGCGGTCAACTACCAGCGTGAGGCGCGCCTGGGCCGTTGGCTGGCCCGCGCCGGCGTGGCCTGCCAGCGCTTCCACTACCGCGGCACCGGCGACAGCGACCGGGTCGACGGCGGCATGTCGTTCGCCTCGCTGGTGGCCGACGCCCGCCGCGCCACCGACGAGCTGCGCGAGCGCTGCGGGATCGAGCGGATCGGCTTCCTCGGCACCCGGATCGGTGCGCTGGTGGCGGCCCGCGTGGCCGCCGACTTCGACGGGGCGCCGCTCGCCGTCTGGCAGCCGGTGGTCGACCCCCGGCGCTTCGTGGAGGACAGTGTGAGGGTCGACTCGGGGCGCCACGGGCTCGCTGCCGCGCCGCCGGGGCTCGGCGCCCTGCCCGTCGGGTTCGAGGGACCGCCGGCCCCTGCGGCCACGCCCGCCTGGTCGCTCCACGACGTGCCGCTGGGCCGCGACCTGTTCGACCCGAGCGTGATCGACAACCTGGTCGACGCCGCCGGCCGTCGCCCCCGCCCCATCCTGCTCGTGCAGCTGCACCGGCGGGTCGGCCTCGCCCCCGAGTACCGGGCTGCGGCGGGGCGCTGGCAGGCACGGGGCTTCTCGGTCGACGTGGCCTACGACCCGACCGAGGACGACTGGTGGGAGGTGCACCCGGGCTGGCGGCCGTCCGACGAGGTGCTCTCGGCCACGTCGTCGTGGCTGCCGGCGCGCCTCGCACCCGGCGGCAACACCATCTGGGAGGGAAGCACGTGACCGAGGGCACCACCGCAGCCAGCGAGGCCACCGTGGCCGGCCACCGGAGCCACGGGAGCGACGAGCGGCGGCTCCGGGTCGTCCACGTGATCGACTCGCTGGCCGGGTCCGGCGGCGCCGAGAACCGGCTGGTGGACGAGGTGCAGGCCCTCGACGAGCGGTTCGAGCAGGTGGTCGTGCGGCTCTACGAGCGCGACTTCCTCGACGAGCGCCTCACCGAGGTGGGCATCCCCGTGGTGGCGCTGGGGTTCCGGGCCGGGCGGGCCGGCTGGTCGTGGCCGCTGGTGGCCCTGCGACTGCGGGGCGTCCTGCGCTCGTGGCGGCCCGACGTGGTGCACACGTCGCTGTTCAGCGGCAACCTCGTGGGCCAGCTGGCCGGGGCGACCCAGGGGATCCCCGTGGTCTCCACGTTCAACCGCACCGGCGACGTCGCCCTGCAACGGCAGCTCCAGGCCGGCGTCGCCAGCTGGAAGGGCCGCACCATGCAGGCGATCGGGCGCTGGGCGACCGGGCGCGGCGACGTCCACTACCGGTCGGTGGGCGACTACGCCCGCTCCACGAACTGCCGGTCGATGAAGCTCGACCTGGCACGGGCCACGTCGGTGCCGCGGGGCGTGCAGCTGTCGACCGCCGACGTGAAGGCCGAGCGCAGCCCGTTCGGCCTGGCCGACGACGTGCCGCTGTTCGTGAACGTGGCCCGCCGCGTGCCGGAGAAGGCCCAGCACCTGCTGGTCGAGGCGTTCGCCACCGTGGTCGAGAAGCTGCCCGACGCCCACCTCGCCATCGCCGGTGCCCCGGGCCCGGCCGACGCGGCCGTGCAGGCCGCCATCGACGCCAACGACCTGGCCGACTCGGTGCACCTGTTGGGGTTCCGGCCCGACGCCCGCTCGCTGGTGGCGTCGGCCGACGTGTTCGCCTTCAGCTCGGTGTCGGAGGGCTCGCCGGGCGCGGTGGTCGAGGCGCTGACGTTGGGTGCGCCGGTGGCGGCGTTCGACATCCCGCCGGTGGTGGAGCTGACCGACGGCGGCCGGCATGCCTGGCTGGCGCCGACGGGTTCGGTCGACGGCCTCGCCGACGCCATGCTGGCGGCCTACGGGGCGGCCGACCGGGAGGAGCGGATCGACGCCGCCCGCCGCTGGGCCGACCGCTACCAGCTCTCGTCGGTGGCGGCGCAGCTCGGCGACCTGCTGGAGAACCGGGCCCGGCGCACGAGTGAGGCGGCGGCATGAGCGAGCTCGAGCGGGGCGCGTTCGTCGTCTCGATCGACACGGAGCTGGCCTGGGGCGAGGCGCACAAGCGCGACGGCTCGGTCGCCGGTCACCACTTCGAGCGGGAGCGCGAGGTGGTCGACGGCATCCTCGACGTCTTCGCCCGCCACGAGATCTCGGCCACCTGGGCCGTGGTCGGGCACCTGTTCCTCGACTCCTGCGCCGGCCATCCCGACCTGGCCCAGCCCACCTACGACTGGCTGGACGGCGACTGGCTCGACGTCGACCCCCGCGCCGACGTCGCCGCCGCCCCCTTCTACTACGGGAGCGACATCGTCGAGCGGCTGACCGCCTGCCCGGTGCGCCAGGAGGTGGGCAGCCACTCGTTCTCCCACGTGATCGTCGACGACCCGGGCTGCAGCCCCGACGTGTTCGCCGGCGAGCTGGCCGCGGCGCGCCTGGTCGCCGAGCCGCTGGGCGTGGAGCTGCGGTCGTTCGTCTACCCCCGCAACGCGATCGCGCACCTCGAAACCCTGCAGGCCGCCGGGTTCACCAGCTACCGGGGCGGCCGGCCCGAGAAGCCGTTCGCCGGCCTGTCGGGCTGGCGGCGCAAGGCGGCGCTGCTCGCCGATCGGGTGGTGCCGCTGCCGGGCTCCGCCGTGCAGCCCGAGCACCACGACAGCGGCCTGTGGAACATCCCGCAGACCTACCTGTTCGCCCCGGTCACCGCGGGTCATCACCTGCCGCCGGCGCTGTGGGCCCGACGCCCGATCGGTCGCCTCCGTCAGGCGGCCCGCACCCGGTCGCTGTTCCACCTCTGGTTCCACCCCTACAACGTGACGGCCGACCCCCAGCGGGCCCTCGACGCGCTCGACCGCATCTGCCGGGCCGCCGCCCGTCTCCGCGAACAGGGCCGCCTCGACGTCGTCACGATGACCGAGCTGGCCGAGCGCCTCGCCGTCCGGGCGCCGGAGCCCGCGCCGGCGTCTACGGGTACCAGACCCGCTGGCGCAGCGAACCGCTGAGCCTCCCGGCCCGGTAGGCGAGCCCGCGGCAGCAACGGCCCCGCCAGGCCGGTGAGACCAGTGCCTGGGGGAGCCGGGCCGCCAAACCGAGATAGGTCCGCAGCACGCGGGTGAGACTGGGTGGACTGATCCCGTGCTCGCGGAAGGTCGCGAACAGGACGGCGTCGCTCTTGCCCACCTTGAACGCCTGCCGCATGGTCGAACGGATGTCGGTGCGGAAGCGGTAGTGGACGATGGCCTCCGGTGCGGGCCGCAGCTCGACGCCGGCGAGCTGGGCGCGCCACGAGAAGTCGACGTCCTCGCCCATCAGGAGCGATTCGCTCCATCCGCCGAGCGCCGACCAGACGGCCTTGTCGACACCGATGTTGCTGCCGCGGGCGAAGGGGAGGAAGCCCAGGTGCGGGTGCATGCCGCCGTCGCTGCCCCGGCCGCTCCAGTGGATCCAGGACAGGACCACGGGGTCGTTGAGAGCCTCCTCGTCGAACGACCCGCCGATGATCGCTCCTGGCGCGCTCTGGGCGACGAGCTCCCGGAGCCAGGAGCTCGTCACGACGTCGTCGGCGTCGCAGACAGCCACGAAGCGGCCTCTGGCCGCCTCGACCGCGGCGTTGCGGGCATGGCTCACGCCCGTGACCGCGGACGAGTCGATCAGCCGAAGCTCCTCGAACTTGCTCCGCCAACCCTCGACCATGGCCTGCGTGCCGTCGGTCGAACCGTTGTCGCTGACGAGCAGCTCCCACGCGCCTGTGTAGTTCTGCTCGCTGAGTGCCGACAACTGCGCCTCGATGGTCCCCGCACCGTTTCGCACCGGGATGACCACGGTCACCAGGCCCGGCCAGACCCCCTCGTCGGGGGCCGCCGCCGCAGTGTCGACCTCGCCATCCGCCGGGAGGTCCACCGACGGGACGCTAGCACTCCCCCCGGAGGGATTCGCGGCCGGAGCGGGTGAGGCGCTGGGAGTGCCACGCGATCCAGTCGGGCCGGGTGACCAGGCGGGTGGTCAGGGGCACAGGGCGGGAGCGGAGTTCGTAGCCCAGGTCGGCGAGGGCGTCGCCGGCGAGTGCCTCGAAACGACTGACGGCGGCGGCCGGTAGGTCGCGGCGCCAGTCGCGCAGGCCGGGCCGCAGCGGGCGTGTGACGTAGCGGTTGTGGTGCGGGTACGGCTCGGTGCGCAGGGCCTCCGCGGCGGCCTTCTCGTAGCGCAGCATCGCCGGCTCGAACGAGAGGTCCAGCGCCGCGCACAGCGCCCGGACCGTCGGCTCGGGCCGCTCCACCAGGTCCTCGTAGCGCAGTTCGTGGTAGCGGACGGACGGCAGCTGCCCCGCGGCTTCGCGTCCCTGCAGCACCCGGTGGCGCCAGTGCAGCGCCGCCCGCTCGATGCTCTCGACCCAGCCCAGCTCCAGCAGCGACGCGGCGACGTCGCGCCCGTCACGCATCACGTGCACGATGCGGGCCTCGGGGAGCAGCGCCGCCAGCAGGGGGATGCGCAACACGTGGTCGGGGGTCTTGTCGGCGCAGCGCTCCTTGTCCTGCCGCTGGGCCCACAGGGCGTAGAGCCGGCGGACGGCGTCGCCGTAGGTGGCGCACGGGTCGTCGCGGAAGGACCGCTCCACCAGTGGGCGCCGCAGCTGCCAGCGGGCGAACGACTCGTGCTCGTAGAGGGCGTCGAGCATGCGGACCGCGTCGAAGCGTTGGGAGACCTCGGGCACGAGCGCGATCAGGAAGCGCGACTCGGGGGCGACGGCGACCTCGGAGTGGCTGGCCAGGATCGCCCGCACCAGGGTCGTCCCCGAGCGGCGACAGCCGACCACGAACGGGAACGGCGGCCGCTCTGGCACGGGCGGTGGCGCGGCCCCGTTGCCGTTCGTCCGCTTGCCCTGACCGGTGAGGTCGTCCGACATCCTTCAGCCCCGAGTCGTCCCGGCCGTACGGGCCCCTGGCGGCGCAGGGTACCGCAAGGGGTCGGGCGTACCGGCGGGCCGCCGACACTGTGGCGGACCTGTAAAGTTCGCTAGTGACCCGAGCGGGTGCGGGCCAGGCGGCCGGTCACCCTGGAGCGCTGGCGGGCCAGCTCGCCGGCCAGGCCCGGACGGCTCAGGGTGAGCGCCACCAGGTGCCGCTCACCGTTCGCCCAGCGGCGCTTGTACGGGTGGTCACCCCGCAGGAAGTCGAACTCGGTCACCCCGCGGGCCATGCCCTCCTCCAGCACCCGGGCGTGGGTGATGTGGCCCGGGCCGAACTCGTTGAAGTCCGGGTCGATGGCGTTCTTCAGCATGTAGATGCGCCCGGCGTACTCGAAGTCGAGCCGTATCGCGATCGGCCGCCCGTCGGCCGTGACGGTCATCAGGCGCAGCCAGCCCGCGGTGTCGAGCGCCCGGATGGCGTCGGCCAGGAACGCCTCTGACGCGGCGTCGGCGAGCAGGCCCTGGAACTCGTCGGCACGGTCGGCCCAGCGCCGCTCGTGCAGCTCCGTGAGCCAGGTGATGCCCTGCTCCAGGGTCGGCCCGGAGTGGTTGGTGAAGACCACCTCGTGGCGCTCGCTCATCCGGCGCAGGCGTTGCGGCACCCGGTTCTTCCGCAGCGGCTTGACCAGGTCGTAGCCGTCGCTGACGTCGATGAACGGGCAGACCGCGTCCGGCGGGACCACCTCGGCGGCGGCGAGCCGGTCGTTGCCCGCCAGGCCCGACCGCAGCTGCTCCAGCGCCACACTGTCGCTGGCCAGGCGCGACAGCACCACGCTGCCGACGTCACCGCGCAGCCGGTCGGCGAGGTGGTCCAGCAGCAGCGTCACCGACTCCTCCGGCCGGCGCACCAGCAGGATGCCGCCGTAGTCGCCGGCGTCGTAGCCGACCTGCCGCAGGGTGGTCGACCGCAGCGGCCCGACCCGCGACGTCGCCTCGTACAGCGGGGCCAGGGCGGCGATGCCCTCGTCGTCGCGCACCACCAGCAGGTGGAGCCGGGCGTCGCCGGCGGCCTCGCCGAAGTGGCGCCACCAG
The DNA here is from genome assembly GCA_035316325.1 of Acidimicrobiales bacterium. Lineage (NCBI taxonomy): Bacteria > Bacillati > Actinomycetota > Acidimicrobiia > Acidimicrobiales > Acidimicrobiales bacterium. The sequence goes on along the minus strand of DATHJB010000156.1, from coordinate 14,950 downwards.
GTGCGCAGCCAGCCCCAGGTCAGGAACACGTTGGGGTCGAGGTTGGCGAGGGCGGCCTCGTCCCACTCCTTCTCGAGGGCGTCGAACGCCCCGGCCGAGTCGACGACGTCGACCCTCACAGCACTGCCTCCAGGTGGACGGGCGGCATCGCGGCCTCGACGTCGCCGTCGGCGGCGGTCAGGAACCAGCTGTCGGGGTCCTGCACCTTGGCGGTCACCTCGGGCGTGTCGGCGGAGTACATCAGGTGTCGGATCGGGTGCTCGCCCGCCTCTCCGGTCCGCAGGAACCCGGCGAACCGCAGCGCCCGCTCGGCCTGCGGGTTGCGGGTCCGCAGCGACAGGGCGACGGCGCCGTCGCGGCGGGCGGCCCGACCGGCGGCGTGGAGCAGCGGTGCGACCCAGCGCGGTGGGGCCAGGTAGTCGACCACCACGGCGATGCGTTCGGCCGCCGAGGTGGTGGACCGGGTCGGGCGGATCACCACGTACCCGATCGTCTTCTGCCCCCGCACCAGGTAGTAGCGCTGCAGCGTGTCACGGTCGGGGCGCTGCTCGATCTTCCAGGCGAGCGCCGTCAGGTCGCGCACCGCCAGCACCGGGTAGTCGCCGGCCGTCGCGGCCCACACCTCGTCGACGCGCTCGTCGAGCCGGTCGACCGGCACCAGCCGCGCCCCGGCCAGCCGGGTCGCCAGCGAGGCGCCGGCATCCACCAGCCGCACCACCGGCGCGATCACCGGCGCCAGCTTCCGCAGGCGGGCGGGCACCCGGGCGTGCTGCAGCGCCAACTCGGGGTCGAGCGGCCGGCGGTAGCGGGGCATCACGCCCAGGTCGACGCAGCCGGCCTTCGTGAACGCCGGGTAGCCGTCGTCGGAGGCGTAGAGGACCCCCACGATGGAGCGGCTCTGCAGCAGCGTGTCGATCAGCGCGGGACCGACGCCCCGCAGCCGCCACTTGCCCTCCACCATCAGGTCGATCGCCCACGAGGCGTCCCGCCGCTGGTCGCCGATCTTCAGCTCGACCGGCATCTCGGTCTGCTGTCCCACGACCTCGCCGTCGCGGCGGCACACCCAGAACGACGGACCGTCGGCGCCGGCGTGCGGGTTCTGGGCGAACAGCCAGGTGCGGCTCGCCGGGTTGACCTGCCGGCCGTCGGGCGGGAAGTTGGCGCGCTGGAACGCGTCCACCGCCGCCGCGTCGTCGGGCCCCAGGGGGTCGACGCGTTCGATCCCCACCTTGAAACGCTCGGGAACTCTCACAAGAAACCTGTCACCATCCGCCGTACGCCTGAGGGCCAACAAGCTACGCGCCTGCCCATCCAGAAGCGAGACCAGGGCGAGCAGGGGCGCCGATGCTCTTTCGGAGGGATCGGGGCTGCCACTAGGGTCTCCGGCAATGGCGGACAACGAGGGTTCTTCGGCGGACGGAGCGGGCGCGCGCGAGTCGACGCCCGACGACGCGTCCAGCCGGCCGAAGGTGGTGTCACGGCGCGCCGCGCTCGTGGTGCTGGGCGCGGGCGCAGCCGGCGGGGCCAGCCTCATCGCCGGCCGACGGGTGTTGTTCGACAACACGTCGAGCGACCGGGCCGAGCCGCCGCCGGCACCCCCACGCGACACCGGCTCCACCGAGACGACGGCGACCACCGAGGCGCCCACCACGGCGGCCCCGGCGCCCGGCATGGCCCTCTGGAGCGACGCGGCCACCTGGGGCGGGACCGTCCCCGGTGAGGGCGACGTCGCCACCGTCACCCAGCCGGTGATGCTCGACGTCGACACGCAGGTCGCGGGCGTCGTCGTCGACGCCGCCGGCGAGCTTGTCTTCGACCCGGCGCAGAGCCACACGCTCACCTCCAGCGGCAACGTCGTGGTGCACGGCGCGCTGCGCATGCGCCCCGGTGCCGCCGACGTCCACCAGGTCGTCTCGATCGTCGGTGTCGACGAGGGGCGCTACGTGGGCGGGGAGACCGAGGAGCCGCAGGACACGGACGTCGGCGTGTGGGTGATGCACACCGGCGTGATCGACCTGCTGGGCGCCGCGAAGACCGCCTGGACGCACCTCGGGGCGGCTGCCGACGCCGGGGCCACCACCCTCACCGTCGACACCGCCGACGGCTGGCAGGCCGGCGACGAGATCGTCGTGGCCGCCACCGAGTCGCCGCACGAGAACTCCGAGCACTGGATGCACTTCGACCGCCGCGTGATCGCCGCGGTCGACGGCAAGAGCGTCACCCTCGAGAAGCCGCTCGAGTACGCCCACCCGGACGTGACCGTGCGCGAGGGCGTCACCCACCGGGCCGAGGTCCTCAACCTCACCCGCAACGTGCGGATCGAGGGCACCGCCGAGGGCAAGTCGCACGTCACGGTGCTGCACGGGCAGGTGCCGCAGAAGGTCGGCTGGGTGGGCCTGCGCCACATGGGTCCCAAGGAGGTGCTCGGCCGCTACGCCCTGCACTACCACATGGGCTACGACGCCCTGCGGGGTTCCACGGTCGACGGCGTCGTCGCCTACGACAGCGCCAACCACGCCTTCGTGCCCCACCTGACCAACGGCGTCACCTACCGCGACTGCATCGTCCACGACAGCGCCGACCACGCCTACTGGTGGGATCCGGCCGGCGACGGGGAGCAGTCCGGCGACGTGCCCAGCAACGACATCGTCTGGGAGCGCTGCGTCGCCTCGTCGGTGGCGGAGGGCCGCGACCCCCACGCCACCGCGTCGTTCATGATCGGTGCCGGGAGCGGCAACGTGTGCAAGGGCTGCGTGGCGACCGGCGGGAGCGGTGCCTCCGAGGGGGCGACGGGCTTCCGCTGGGGATCGGGCTCCAACGACGAGACCAACACGTGGGTGTTCGAGGACAACGTCACCCACAACAACTCGCACTCGGGGCTCTTCTTCTGGCAGAACAACGCCCCGCGCACGATCATCGACCGCCACACCGTCTACCACTGCGGTCAGGGCATCTACGGCGGCGCGTACATCAACCTGGCGTCGTACCGCGACTGCGTCGTCTACGGCTGCTCCGACTGGGGCCTGATCATCGCGGCCACGCCGATGCAGGGCCTCACGTCGCCCGACGAGACCATCACCTACGAGAACGTCTACGTCGACCAGCAGGGCGTCGGCGACTACGCGGTCTACATCGAGGCCCACCAGCTCACCGGCGACCACGTCACGAAGATCACCAACAGCACGTTCAAGGGCGCCCGGAAGGCAGCGGTCGGCTTCCCCGACGGCGGCGACATCCGCCAGATGTACGACTTCGTCGACTGCACGATCGAGGGCAACGCCTTCCACTTCGGTGAGGGCGTCCCCGTCGACTCGCAGATCCGGGTCCGCGGCGGCAACCTCGGTTCGATCGACGTGTACCCACCGGGTGGCCCGGGCGAGCACCGCGCCGAGTGGAACGGCTCGGTGACGTCGGCCTGAGCCGGCGTGCCATCCTTTCGGCCATGTTGCGACGGCGGACGATCTCACTGCTCCTCGGCGCGGGCTGGCTGCTGGCCGCCTGCGGATCCGACCCCTCGATCGGCGGTGAGGCCGACGAGCTGGCGGAGGCCGACGTCGACGCCGCGATCACCGTGTCGAGCACGGCGTTCGCCGAGGGCGCGCCCATCCTGGTGCAGTTCTCGTGCGACGGTGACGACGTGTCGCCCCCGCTGGCCTGGGAGGGCGTGCCCGACGACGCCGCGGCCCTGGCGCTGGTGCTCGACGACCCCGACGCCGGCGGCGGCACCTACGTCCACTGGGTGCTCTACGGGCTCGATCCGTCGCTGACCGGGCTCGACGAGGGCGCGCTGCCGGACGGGGCCCGCCAGGCCGAGAACGCCGACGGCGAGTCCGCCTACGCCGGCCCGTGCCCGCCCGCCGAGGACGGGGCCCACACCTACCGGTTCACGCTCTACGCCCTCGACGAGGCGATCGACGCCGACGACGGCAGCGGCCAGGCCGACGTCCTGGGCGACATCCGGGACGCGGTGATCGCCAAGGGTGTGCTCACCGGCACCTTCGACCACTGAGGGTCGGAGGGTCGGAGGGCGGGCAGCCCGTCAGCTAGCGGTGGTCGGCGTGGTGTCCGAGTAGCGGACCAGGAACGCGAGCCTCTGACCGCGACGCCAGGACCGTTCGACCCGGAAGCCGGTGGAGCGCAGGAGGAGGCGGAACTGGTCGCCGGTCCACTCGCGCCGGTGGCCGGGGTCCGACGGAGGCCCGAGCGGGTGGTCGGGATCGGCGACCTCGCGGTCGACGATCGACAGCAGCACCGGCACGCCGTCGCCCGACTGCCCGGCGATCTCGTGGAGCAGCCCGACGGGGTCGTCGTGGGCCTCGAAGGTGGCGTCGAGCCGTAGTACCAGGCCGGACGTCCTCCGGGCCGACCGGGAGGCCAGCCGTCGCACCGACGCCGCCACGGGCGTCCCACCGGTCACGTCCGCCGCCGGCCGCTCCTCGTAGCCCCACGCCAGGAACAGCTCCCGGGCCCGACCGTCCGGCGTGCTCGGGTGCTGCACGAGTACGCCGACGGTGCCCGTGTCGTAGCGCAGCGCGTTGTGCCGGTTCCACACCCAGCGGCCCACCGGCGGGGCGTGGGCCAGCGCCACCCGGGTCCACTGCCGCACCCGGTTCGGCTCCAGCCGCGCCGAGCGCCGGAAGTGGCGCCGGGCCGCGGCCCAGTCCTCGAAGCGGGCCGCGGCGGCCCCGCGCACGCCGTCGAACGCCGCCACGCGGGCGGGCGACGCGGCGAAGACGACGGGGTGCCGGCTGAGGATCCAGCTGGTGGCGTCGTAGGTGATGTACGGGTTGCTGCTGCGCCGCTCGTCGACCGGCCGCCGCTCGATCCGCAGCGCCAGGACGTCGGTGCTGACGATGCGCAGGCCCTGCCGCCCGGCCTCCGCCTGCAGCCGCATGAACAGCTCGAACTGGTGGCTCGTGCCGAGGCCGTCGAGGTAGCCGCCGGCCTGGCGGCAGAGCGCGGTGCGGACGGCGAACGTGCCGGCCCGGTACGAGGCGACCACGCCGCCGAAGGGCTCCGGCAGGGCGATGACCGGCAGCGGGGCGATCTCGTGGCCGTCGGGGTCGACCGCGATCGACCCGCAGCACGTCACCCCCACGTCCGGTTCGTCCATGGGGCGGGCCAGGGCCGACAGCCAGCCGGGTTCGGGGATGTCGTCGTCGTCGAGGAACACCACCCAGTCGCCCTCCACGGCGGCGATCCCGGTGTTGCGCGCCACGCTCAGCCCACCGTTGGGTTGGCGCACCACCCGCAGGCGGTTGTCGTCGATGGCGGCCAGCACCTTGGGCGTGGCGTCGGTCGAGCCGTCGTCCACCACCACGACCGAGTACGAGGGCCCCTCCTGGCGCAGCACCGAGCGCACGGTGTGCTCGACGAGATCGGCGCGGTTGTAGGTGCACATCACCACGGTGATGTGCGGCGACGTGGTGGTCATGCGACCACCGGCGGGCGGGTGAGGAACACCGCCTGCGGCGTGCGGCTCCAGCTGCGCTCGACCTCGTAGCCGGTGGAGCGCAACAGCAGCTGCACCTGGTCACGGGTCCACTCGCGGCGGTGACCGGGGTGCGACGGGGGGCCCAGCGGTCGCTCCGGGTCGGACGCCGTGCGGTCGGCGGTCGCCAGCAGCACGGGCGCCCCGCCGCTGCGGCGGGCCAGGTCGTGCAGCAGGCCCACCGGGTCGTCGGACCGCTCGATCTCGCCCTGGCTCACCACGAGCCCGGGCCGTCGTCGCGCCAGCCGCAGGGCGAGCCGCCGCGCCCGCGGCGCGGCCTCCGGGAGAGCCGGTGCCGGGGCCGGGGTCGGGTTCTCCTGGTACTCCCAGGCCAGGAACAGCTCCCGGTCGTCGCGCGGCTCGTCGCCGGGCCGCTGCCGGAGCACACCGAGCTTGGTGGCGTCGTAGGCCGCGACGCCGTGCCGGTCCCACACCCGTCGTCCTAGCGGCGACACGAGCGACAGGGCCACGCGGCTCCAGTTGCGGTGCCGGCCGGGCTGCAGCCGCGCCGACTGCCAGAACAGGCGCCGTGCCGCACGCCACTGGCCGGTGCGGGCCGCAGTGGCGCCGGCGACACCGGAGAACGAGGCGACGGCGAAGCTCTGGCCCCGGAACGTCTCGGGGTGCCGCGTCAGGATCCACATGGTGGCGTCGTGGACGACGTAGGGGTTGAGGCTCGGCCGGTCGTTGACCGGGCGCCGCTCGATGTCCAGCGCCAGGGTGTCGTCGCTGGCCACACCCAGGCCGGAGCGGCGGGCCTCGGCCAGCAGGCGGATGAACAGCTCGAACTGCTCGTTCGCCCCCAGCCCGTCGAGGTACCCCCCGGCCCGGCGGCACAGGTCGGTGCGCACCGCGAACGTGCCGGCCCGGTAGGCCCCGACCACGTCGCCGAAGGGCTCGCCGAGCGGGATCACCGGCAGGGGGCAGATCTCGTCGCCGTGCGGGTCGACCGCCCGGGCACCGCAGCAGTTGATCCCGACGTCGGGGTCGCCCGCCGGGCCCGCCAGGGCGGCCAGCCAGCCGGGCTGCGGGACGTCGTCGTCGTCGAGGAAGGCGACCCAGGCGCCCCGGGCGACCGCCAGGCCGGCGTTGCGGGCGAGGCTCATCCCGGCGTTCTGCTGGCGGAGCACCCGCAGCCGGTCGTCGTCGATGGCGGCGAGCACCTTGGGCGTGGCGTCGGTCGAGCCGTCGTCGACCACCACGATCTCCAGCGACGGGCCCTCCTGGCGGAGCACCGCCCGTAGCGTCCGCTCGATCACGTCCGCCCGGTTGTAGGTGCACATCACCACGGTGATGTCCGGCGTGCCCATGCGACTCACGCAGTGCCGGCGGGGCTCTGGTGCAGCACGGAGAGCCGCAGCGCCTCGTCGTAGAAGTCGGAGCTCAACGCCAGCTGCTCGGGCCGGTCGAAGCCCTGCACGGCGCCGTTGGCGAGCACCATGATGCGGTCGCACTCGGCGATCGTGGTGAGGCGGTGGGCCACCACCAGCAGCGTCATCCGGCCCCGCAGGCTGCGGAGGGTGTCCTGCAGGCGTGCCTCGGAGCGCATGTCGAGCGCGCTGGTCGGCTCGTCCAGCACCAGCAGGTCGGGTCGACCCGCCAGCGCCCGGGCGATGGTCAGCCGCTGCTGCTGGCCGCCCGACAGCGAGGTGTCCTCCGGGCCGATGATCTCGTCGTAGCCGTGCGGCAGCGCCTCGATCTCCTCCGCCAGGTGCGCCATGGCGGCGGCCTCGTGCACCCGGGCGAGCGGCATGTCGCGGTAGAAGGCGATGTTCTCGGCGACCGTCCCCTCGATGAGGTGGGGGTCCTGGGGAACGAAGGCCACGCGGCCGTACCAGTCGGCCTGCGCCAGATCGCGGGTGTCGACGCCGTTGGCGAGGAAGCGGCCCGCGGTGGGCTCGCGCAGGCGCAGCAGGATCTGCAGCAGCGTCGACTTGCCGCTGCCGGACGGGCCGATGATGCCGATGGCCTCGCCGGCCTCGATGGTGCCGGACACCCCGCGGAGCACGGGCCGGTCGGGCAGGTACTCGAAGCTGACGTCCTCGAGCTCGAGCTGCCGGATCGACGCCACGGGCGTGTCACCGGACGTCACCGGGCTGCCCTGGTACAGCTCGATGCGGCGGCTCACGTGGTCGAGGCTGGGGCTCAACTCGTTGAGGGCCTGGAACAGCGACTGGGTCTGCTGCCCGTAGGTGAGGGCCCGGAGCAGCAGCAGCATCACCGCACCGATGGCGGCGATGCTCGACCGGGTGACCGTGGTCAGCAGCCCGATGCCGCAGATGAGCAGCAGCAGCGCCGAGGCCTGGTACAGCGTCGGGCCGAGCATGGTGAGGAACCGGGTGCGACGGATCAGCCCGGCCTGGTGGTCGTTGAGGCCCTCCATGCGCTCCAGCGCCTGGGGTCCGGTGCCGAACACCCGCAGCTCGCGGGTGGTGCCGACCAGCTCGGAGATGGCGCTGGCGAAGGTGCGGCCGGCGGCGAGCTCGCGGTGGGAGGTGCGGCGCCCCCGGGCCGACAGGGGGCGGAGGCTGGCGGCGAGGCTCGCCCCGGCGACGACGATCACGATCGCGGCGAAGACGTTCGCGAAGATCGAGATGACCACGAACGTCGCCACGTTGAGCGCCGCGGTCACGAAGGCGCTCAGGGTCATCACGACCTTGGCGGCCTTGTCGGCCTGGGTGGTCATCACGTCCTGGAGCTCGCCCTGGCGCTCCACCGCCTGGACGTGCCAGCTGGCTCCCAGGTAGGAGCGCAGCAGGGTCTGGCGGATCACCGTCAGCGCCCGGGTGGAGGTCGACGAGGAGATGCGGGCCAGCACCAGGCCGACGGCCACCTTGGCGATCACGAAGCCCAGCGCGATGAGGATCGCGGTGGCCACGGTCACCCTCCAGCCGGTGCCGGGCAGCACCTCGAAGTGCTCGGTGTCGTCGGTGGCGGCCAGCGCGATCCGGGCCATCACGACCAGCAGCCCGGCCTCGCACAGGCTCCCGACGAACGAGACCGCCCCCAGCGTGAGGAGACGGGGATAGGTGCCCGGCACCAGTGTGTCCGTCCGCCGCGCCATCCCGAGGACGGTGACCGCGCCCTGCGACCGATCACGGCGCCCGAACCGCCCGCTGCCCATGCCCAAGATCTGACTCGCCCTTCCTCGCGCCCGCCGGGGCGTCTCACGCCGTGACCACGAAAGGCTACACCCGATGCCCAGGACAGCGGGTAGGTGCCCGGCCTTGGGTCCGCCTCAGAAGAGCTCGATGTCGCCCAGCGTGAGGTGCCAGTCGGCGGCCGGGGGAGGGGTCTGCTCGCAGACGCTGCGCCACATGAGCGTGGGGCCCTGACCGGGGATGGGGAGGAGGCCCAGGGCGGGCCGGGCGGCGCCGAGCCAGACGGCGTGGTCGGCCTGGCTGCTGCGCAGCACCTCGGCCAGCAGCTGCCGGATCATCCCGGAGTCGTCGCCGGGCACCAGCACCTCGCACAGGGCGGCCTCGGTGGCGGCGCCGCGGCGGCGCACCCGGAACACCACCATCCCGTCGGCGAGGCCGCCGGGGCCGGTCAGCGCCCGGTAGTGCAGCGGTGGGAACCCGTAGCGCCACGCCAGGTAGTCGGGCGTCCGGTGGGTGGCGAGGCCGGGTCCGCTCTCGCCGGCGAGCCGGTCGAGGAGCGCCGCCACGGCTTCCCGGTCGGCCAGCGCCTCGGGGGCGGACACGCCACCTGTGCTGTCGGCCGACCACTTGTCGGCCGGCGTGCGGGCCCGGGCCAGCCGCACCAGCGCCAGCGCCGAGCGGGGCCGGGCGGCGACGGGCAGGCGCTGGACGAGCTGCCAGCCCATCTTCACGTAGCCGGGGCGGCTGCGGTCGTTGGGGGTGTTGAAGACGAAGCCCGTGCCCATGGTCGCCAGCTCGTCGAGGGCGTGGCGGGTGAGCAGGGAGAAGATGCCCTTGCCCTGGTAGTCGGGGTGGGTGGCGGTGTCGACCGCCCGCACCGCGTCGACCACCCGGCCGTCGTGGACGAACTGCCAGCGCAGGAACGTGCGGAAGCCGACGATGCGCTCGCCGTCGACCGCCACCCAGGCCGGCGACTCGCCGAACGGGCTCTCGCGGTGCTTCCAGGCGAAGAACCGGGCGTACTGCTCGTCGGGAACCCATCCCATCGACGCCTGCAGCAGCTCGAGCACCGCGGGGTCGTCGTCGGATGTGGCCACTCGCACGTCGATCATGTCTCGGGACCCACCAGCGGGCGAGAGTAACCGAGACGCGGCGTAGCATCGTCCCATGGCGCAGGGACGGGCAGCGGCGCTGCAAGCACTCAAAGCGGCGGCGGTGGTCGGTGACCGCGTCCGGCATCGGGTCCCCGGCGTGGTCGTGCTGATCTACCACCGGGTGGGCCGGCGCGCCGAGACCGAGATCGACATGCCCGCCGCCGACTTCGAGCGGCAGATGGCCTGGCTGGCCGAGACCGGCCGCGCGGTCGACATCGACACCGCCGTGGCCCGCCTCGTGCTGCGGGAGCCCGTGGGCGAGGGCGCCCGCTCCGGCCCCGACCCGGTGGTCGTCACCTTCGACGACGGCACGTCCGACCTGGCCGAGGTGGCCCTGCCGATCCTGGCGCGCCACCAGGTGCCCGCCACCGTCTACCTGGCCACCCGCCACGTCGACGAGCAGCTGCCGTGGCCGGCCGACGGGCAGCCGCTGTCGTGGGCCGGTGCCCGGGAGATGGTCGACTCGGGGCTGGTGACGATCGGGTCGCACACCCACAGCCACGCCCTGCTCGACCGGCTGAGCCCCGACGAGGCCGCCGCCGAGCTCGACCGGTCGAAGGGCCTGATCGAGGAGCGCCTCGGTGTCGCCGCCACCCACTTCGCCTACCCGAAGGCCGTCGCCCCGCCGCCGCCGGTGGAGCGGGTCGTGCGCGACCGGTTCGTGTCGGCTGCCCTGGGCGGCAACCGGCCCAACCCTTACAGCCGCACCGACCTGCACCGGCTGGCCCGCACCGCCGTCCAGGTGAGCGACGGGTGGACCTACTTCCGGCGCAAGGCCGACGGCGGCATGGCCCTCGAGGACTCCTTCCGCCGGGCGCTCAACCGGGTCCGCTACCGCGGCGCGACCGGCTGAAGTTCATCGCGGAGCCATTCCTGGGCCATTCGCGCGCCAGAGACCGGCCTGCTCGCGTTCCTCGGAGCGCAGCCGGGCGCTAGCGTCAGGCGTCATGGCTGGTGGGCGAGACCCCTGGCGCGGCGCGGACAAGCCGAGCCAACTGCAGAGTTACGGCGATCTGCCGCCGCGCCGCGCCGCCGGTCAGCCGCCGCGGGCCCCCGAGCCGCCCTCGGCCGCCGGGCCCTCCGCGTCGTTCGACTCGCGCTCGATCTTCATCGGTCCCGCCGACCAGGACCCCCGGCCCGCCCGGGAGCCCCGCGACCGCCCGCACCGCTCGCCCTACGGCGACGACGGCTTCAGCTCGGCCCCCGCGGAGCCGGACAGCAGCGTGTTCGCCGACCCGTACGCACCGCCCGGCCCGCCGGCCCCGCCCGACGACGCCGACCACGACGACTGGCAGCGGCCGTCGCACGCCGCCGGCTCCCACCGGACGGCGCGCAGCTGGCGCCAGCGGGTCCTCCTCGGCGTCGGCGTGTTCCTGGTGGTGATGTGCTTCGCCGGTGCGACCGTGGCCTACTGGGTGGTGCGCACCTACAACAGCATCGACCGGGTCGACGGCCTGGAGCTCAACGCCGTCGCCGCCGGCGAGCCGGAGAACTACCTGGTGGTGGGCAGCGACAGCCGGGAGGGCCTGGCCGGCAAGCGCAGCGACTCGATCATGATCTTGCGCGTCGACCCGAAGAGCGAGCAGGCGTACGCCCTCTCGTTCCCCCGCGACCTGCAGGTCCAGATCGCCGGCTCGGGTGAGACCGACAAGATCAACTCCGCCTACAACGGCGACGAAGGCATCCAGCGGCTCATCGACACCCTGCAGCAGAACTTCGCCGTCCCGATCCACCACTACGTGGAGATCGACTTCGTCGGCTTCGAGCGGCTGATCGAGCACCTGGACGGCATCCCGCTCTACTTCGACCAGGCCGTGCGCAACCCGCCGGGCGCGCATGACGTCGGTCTGCACATCACCGAGCTCGGCTGCGTCACCGTCGAGGCCGACCAGGCGCTGGCGCTGGCCCGTTCCCGGGTCCTCCAGTACCGGGGGCCGGAGGGCTGGGTCGACGACCCCTACGGGGACTACGGCCGCATGACCCGCCAGCAGATCGTGATCAAGCAGGCGCTCAAGAAGGCCGTCCAGCAGGCGAAGGCGGACCCGATGCAGCTCAAGAGCATGGCCGAGCTGGCGGCCGGCACGGTGACCCTCGACAGGACGCTCACGATCTCCGATCTGCTCGGCCTGGCCGACCAGTTCCAGGACTTCGATCCCAACAACCTGCTCACGTTCTCGCTGCCGACCCGCACGCTCGACGAGGAGGGCAAGGGCGACCCCTACCCCAACGAGGCCCTGGCCGAGCCGGTCCTCAACGCCTTCCGGGGGCTGCCCATCGACGAGATCGGGCCCAGCCTCATCGACCTCACCGTGGTGAACGGCAGCGGTCAGGAGGGGCAGGCCGCCAACGTCGGCGGCGCCTTCCAGAAGATCGGCTTCGACGTGACGGTGGCGCCCGGCGCCGCGCCCGAGCCCGTCGCTCGCACGACCGTGTTCCACGCCCCGGGCGGGGAGGCCTACGGGCGGCGGGTGGCCCGGCACCTCGAGAGCGGGGCCGACGTCCAGCCGCGCGACGATCTCGCCCCCGGCGAGGTCGAGCTGGTGGCCGGCGCCGACTTCACCAACGTCTTCGAGGAGCCCGCGCCGATCGGCGCCACCACCACGACCGTCGCGCCGCCCGCGAGCGGCGACTCCGGCGGGAGCGCCGACACCACGGCCACCACCGCGGCGCCCGCGGCGTCGACCGCGACCACGGCCCCGCCCGCGCCGCCGCCGTCCACACCGCAGGTCGGCTATCCCGCCGGCCAGCCGCCCCCCGGCAAGTCCTGCGGCTAGGCGGGCCGGGCCGGATCGAGGGAAGGCGCGCGCCGTCCAACGTTCTCCTCGACTTAACTGATTCCTTCGTTCAGGGACCGATTGCAGGGGTAGGGGTGTGCTGTGCTTGGGGGAATGCGGCGGACAGCGGTCAAAGCTCTGTGGAAGGGCGCGCGCTGGGGCACGGTCGCCGGCCTGGCCGGCCTCCTGGCGGCGATCCCGGCAAGCATCTCCGGTAACGGCGTCGTCCCCATCGCTTCGGTGAGCCACCCTGCCGACCGGCCCGGTAGCTACCCCGGCCTCGACTCCTATGACCTCGGCTTCGACGAGGTCACCGTCGAGCCCGAGGTCGACCGCCCGTCGCGCCCGGTGGCCCAGGTGGTGTGGACCTCCGCCAGCCCCGAGGAGATCGAGTCGAACGAGGAGGTCGTCGACCGCCTCGGCACCAGCGGCATCCCCGAGGTGGCGCTGCGCGCCTACGTCCGCTCGCAGGAGACCACGTCGGTCGGCGACCCGGCGTGCGGCATCCCCTGGTACCTGCTGGCCGCCATCGGGCGGGTGGAGTCGAACCACGGCCGCTACGGGGGCGCCCAGCTGCGGGCCGACGGCTACGGCACGCGCCCGATCCGGGGCATCCCGCTCGACGGCCGGCCCGGTGTGGCGCTGATCCGCGACACCGACGACGGCGCCCTCGACGGCGACACCGTCTTCGACCGGGCGGTCGGTCCCATGCAGTTCATCCCGTCGAGCTGGCGGGCGGTGGCGGCCGACGGCAACGACGACGGCCGTCGCGACCCCAACAACATCTTCGACGCCGCGGTCGGCTCGGCCACCTACCTGTGCGCCGGCGACGGCGATCTGCGCAACCGCCAGCAGCGGGCCCAGGCCATCTTCCGGTACAACCACTCGCAGGAGTACGTCGACGTGGTGATGGCGCTGGCCGACTCCTACGAGCAGGGCCGGGCCCGGCCGCTGCCCCACGAGGAGCCGGTCACCCCCACGCCGCCGCCGTTGCCGCGGCCGCCGACCACTCCGGCCAACTCGGGTCCGCCGCCTGCCCTGCCCCCCGAGCCGCCGACGCCGCCGCGCCCGCCGACCACCACCACTACGTCGACCACGACCACGTCGACCACCACCACGACGTCGACGACCACGACCACGTCGACCACGACGACGACCGAGCCCCCGACGACCACCACCACCGTGCCGCCCACGACGACCGAGACCACGGCGTCGTCGACGTCGACGACCCTCTGAGGGCTCGGACGCTCAGTCGGTAGGTGACTTGAGAGCGGCCACGAGGTCGTGCCGGCCCTTGCGGGCGGCGACCTGGCGGTAGGTGTCCAGCACGATGCGGACCACCTCGCGCTCGTCGAAGTGCTCCTGGGCCCGCACGATGGCGGCCTTGCCCATGGCCTCGCGGCGGGTGGGGTCCTCGCCGAGGGCGGTGACCGCCTCGGCCAGCGCGGCGCCGTCGCGCACCGGCACCAGCAGCCCCGTCTTGTCGTGGTCCACCACCTGGCGGCAGCCGCGGACGTCGGTCGCCACGATCGGCAGGCCCGACGCGGCCGCCTCCATCGCCGCCCGGGGGAACCCCTCCCGGTACGACGGCAGCACGAAGACGTCCATGGCGGCGTACAGCGCCTCGACGTCGAGCCGGTGCCCCAGGAACACCACGCCCTGCTCCTCCGCGGCCCGGATCTCGGCCGCCGAGATGGCGTCGGCCTTCTCGGGGTCGTCGGGGCCGATGGCCGCCACCACGTAGCGGCCCGCGCCGAACCGCTCGCGCAGGGTGCGGGCCGCCGCGAACAGCTCGCGGAAGCCCTTCTCCACCACCAGGCGGCCCACCATGCCGACCACGATCGTGTCGCGGTCGGCGCCGAGCTCGGCCCGCCGCGCCAGGCGCACCGACTCGGGCACGCCGCCGGGCCGGAAGCGCTGCAGGTCGATGCCGTTGCCCAGCAGCTTCGTGCGCCGGCGGACGTTGACGTGCTGGTGGAGGAGCAGCTCGACGTCCTCCGGGTTCTGGATCAGCTCGGCGTCCGAGAAGCGGGCCGCGATCGCCTCCAGGGTCAGCACCACCAGGCGCTGGAGGGTGCTGTTGCTCTCGGTGACGTACAGCCCGTGGTTGGTGTTGACCACCACCGGCACGCCGGCCAGCCGCCCCACCACCCGCCCGTACAGGCCGGGCTTGGGGTTGTGGGTGTGCAGTACGTCGATCTTCTCGCTGCGCAGGATGCGCCACAGCTCCACGGCGGAGCGCAGGTCGGCGAGCGGGTTCATGCTGCGGGTCGACGAGCCGAGCGCGATGTGCTCGATGCCGTCCTGCTCCAGCGCCTTCACGTCGTCGCCCGCGGCGCTGATGCCGACGGCCTCGCCGCCGGGCAGGTCGCGCACCGCCCGCAGCTGCGGGAGCAGCAGGAACCGGAGGCTCGACGCCACTGTCGTCAG
>DATHJB010000155.1 GCA_035316325.1 Acidimicrobiales bacterium | reverse complement strand
CTACATCCGGGTCCACATGGCCCACCTGCGCCGCAAGCTCGAACCCGAGCCCTCCCGGCCCCGCTACATCCTCACGGAGCCGGGCATGGGCTACCGGTTCGTCCCGTCCGAGGGCCCGCCGTCAGGGGGGTGAGCCGCCCGGGGCAGGTCAGCGGTCACGGGCGTGGTCAAGCGAGCTCGGCGGGCAATGGAAGCTGGGCGAGACCGCGGCCGGCGAGGGTGCCGAACGTCAGCGTGTCCTCGTGGAGGAGCACGGAGCTGACGCCCGCGAAGCGTCCGGTGTCGTCGTGGAAGCTGGCGAGGGGCCGGCCCTCCGGGTCGAGGACGACCGCGAACCCGTACGGCGCCCGCAGCGCGGCCCGCTCCTCGTCGCCCAGCGCGGCGACCGACCGGCGGACGTCGGCGTTCACCAGCAGGGCGTCGGTGGCGTCGTTGCGCAGGTCGCTGCCGCCGACCCAGACCCGGCCCTCGTCGTCGATCCGGAGGTTGTCGGGGCCGTTGACCAGCGGCTCGCCGAACGGCTCGACCTCGCCGGCCCGCTCGCCGTCGAGCCAGACCCGCAGGACCCGGAAGCGGAAGCTCTCGGCGACCAGCGCGTAGCTCTCGTCGGGGGCGACGTCGACGCCGTTGGCGAAGTGCATGCCCTCGGCGACGACCGTGAGCTCGCCGGACGTCGGCTCGTAGCGCAGGAGCCGGCCGTTGGGGCGCCCGTCGAGGAAGTCGTTGGGGAAGCCGGGCAGGTACCGGGTGCTGGCCTCGGTGACGTAGACGGTGCCGTCGTCGGCCACGGACGGGGCGTCGGCGAAGAACACGAGGGCGTCGTCGATGCGGTCGGCGAGCACCCACGATTCGCCGGACGTGGTGTCGACGGCCATCAGCCCGTGCTCGGGGACGGCGGCGACGAGCACCGTGTCCGAGTAGGCGTCGAGCCCGAGGGCGCGCCCCGGCAGGGTGGCCACGTGCTCGACCGCGGTGATCGCGCCAGCCTGGTCGACGCGGAGCCGCCAGACGGCGCCGTCGACGGTGCCGGTGTAGAGGTGGCCGTCGAGGCCGGGGGCGACGTCCTCGGCGCCCTCCAGCTCGGCGTCCCCGACGATCGACGCCGTGGTCAGGGCGTCGTTGGCGGCGAGCGGTCCCTCCAGCGCCGGCCGCGACGGCGGGTCGCTCCACACGACCGGCTCGAAGGGGGTCGGCAACGTGGTCGCCCGGCCGTCGACCGCGGCGTTGGCCGGGGGCTCGGGGCGCGGCAGCGGCGGGCGCTCGTCAGGGGCGTCAGGGGCGTCGGCCGCCGGGGTGGACGAGCTCGACGTGTCGTCGTCGCCGGCGCAGGCGGCCACGGGAACCGCGAGGACCGTGGCGGCGAGCGCGAGTCGGAGGAGCTTCGGGAGTGGGGCCAGGGGTGGATGCTTCATGGGGCAAGCACACGACACCAACCTCCGGCGATCCTGCCGGGCGCCTCTGGAGATCCTCAGGATCGGCGCTCGACGGCTGCCGGCTCTGAGGTCATCGAGAGCTTCGGCCGCTTGACTGTCGGGCATGGCCGCCCGCGTGCTGTTCGTCGACGACGACGATGCCATCCGTGACATGGCGGGGACCGCGCTCCGCTACGCCGGGTTCGCGGTGACCGTCGCCCCCGACGGCCGCGCCGCGCTCGACGCCGTGGCCCGCTCGGCACCGGACCTCGTCGTGCTCGACGTGCTGATGCCGGGGCTCGACGGGTTCGAGGTGTGCCGGCGGATGCGGGCCGCCGGCGACGCCACGCCGGTGATCTTCCTCACCGCCAAGACGACCAGCCGCGACATCCTCGACGGCTTCGGGCACGGCGGGGACGACTACGTGACGAAGCCGTTCGTGCTCGACGAGCTCGTGGCCCGGATCAAGGCGGTGCTGCAGCGGTCGGGCTGGTCGTCGGGCGAGGGGCCGCTGCGCTGCGCCGACGTCGAGCTCGACGAGGACCGCCACGAGGTGCGCCGCGCGGGTCGCCGGGTCGAGCTGTCGCCGACGGAGTTCAACCTGCTCCGGTACCTGCTGCTGAACGCCGGGCGCGTCGTGTCGAAGCAGCAGATCCTCGACCGCGTCTGGCCCGACGACCCCGACCGCGACACCCACGTGGTCGAGACCTACATCAGCACGCTGCGCAGCCGGCTCGACGGCGACGGCGTCGGCGACGGCGCTCCTCCCCTCATCCACACGATCCGCCGGGTCGGCTACACGCTCCGGCCGCCCGAGGCCTCCGGGGGTTGACGTGCACCTGCGCACGAAGCTGACCGCGGGCGTCGTCCTGGCCACGCTGGTCACCTTCGCCGTGGTCGGGTACGTCGCCGTCGTCACGTCGAAGCACGCCATGCGCGACCGGGTCGACGACCGCCTGCTCGCCGACCTGGCCGACGTCCGGGCGAGCACGACGGCGTCGGCGTCGGCGGCTGCCTCGGAGGAGCCGTCGGTCGGTGACGAGTACGCCGTCGTGGTCGTGACCCCCACCGGCACGACGGTCCGCTCGATGACCGGGTCCCGAGGTGATCCCGACGCACCGCCCGGCGTGCGGATCGACGAGCTGCCCGGCGACGGCGAGGTCGCCTACGCCCAGGGCGCCGACGGGACGCAGTACCGCGTCGCCGCCGTCGACCTCGGCGACGACCAGCGGCTGGTCGTCGGCGCCCCTGTCGACGACCTCCGCGGCCTGGCCGACGACCTCACCCGCCGGCTCCTGGTGATCGCGCTGGTGGCCGGGTCGGTGCTGGCCGGCGTGGCGTGGTGGTGGATCCGGCGCACGACCCGGCCGATCGAGACGCTCACCGGGCGGGCCGACGCCATCGCCCGCGGCGACGCCGACCGCAGCCTGTCGGTGCCGACCAACACCGCCGAGCTGGCCAGCCTGACCCACGCGCTCGACGCCATGATCGGCAGCGTCGACGCCTCGCTCGCCGTGCGGGCGCGGTCCGAGGCCCGGCTGCGGGAGTTCATCGCCAACGCCTCCCACGAGCTGCGCACGCCCCTCACGTCGGTCAGCGGCTACCTCCAGCTCGACCTCGACGGTGCCCTCGCGGAGCCCGACGAGCACCGCCGGGCGATCGGCCGCGCCGCCGAGGAGGCCGCCCGCATGGGACGCCTGGTCGCCGACCTGCAGCTCCTGGCCGAGCTCGACGAGCCCGACCCCGGCGCGCTGTGGTCCACCGAGCCCGTCGACGTCGCCGCCCTGGTCGGCGACGCCGTCCGGGCCGCCACCACCCTCGACGCCGCCCGGACGTGGCAGGCCGACCTGCCGTCGGCGCCGCTGGTCGTGCCCGCCCACCGCGACCAGCTCCGGCAGGTGCTCGACAACCTGCTCGCCAACGTCCGGACCCACACCCCGCCCGGCACCACCACCGTCGTGACCGCCTGTGCCGTCGACCACCACGTCGTGATCGACGTCGCCGACGACGGACCCGGGCTGTCCGACGACGATGTGGACCACGCCTTCGACCGGTTCTGGCGGCAGGACCCGTCACGCTCCCGCTCGTCGGGCGGCAGCGGGCTCGGCCTCTCCATCGTCGCCGCCCTCGTGACCGCCCACGGCGGCACCGTCACCGCCACCCCCACCCGACCCCACGGCCTCACCGTCCACGTCACCCTCCCCGCGCCGCCGCCCTGACCCCCGCCCCGCCCGGGAGCGAGGGGTGTCAGCGGATGTCGGGGTGGTGGCGGCGGACGCCGGCGACGACGGCGTCGAACGGGGCTCGGTCGAGGGTCGCGCCCTCCCGTCGGACGTCGTCGGCCGCCACCCGCAGCACCCGGTCGACGTTGGCGTAGCTGGTGCGGCCCTCGCCGTCCCACCGGCCCGACCCGATCGACACCCAGGCCGCGGCGTCGGGGGGACCGTCCGGGCCGCGGCTCGACACCGGGACCACGGCCAGCCGCTCGCCGGCGCTGCCGATCACGACGACCGGCCGGTCCTTGCCCTGGCGGGGGTCGTCCTCGTAGGGGACCCAGGTCCAGACGATCTCGCCCGGGTCGGGCTGGCCGTCGTCGTCGGGGGTGTAGGCGATGCGGACGTCGCCGGGACCCGGGGCTGGGGCCGTCCGGCCGCCTCCCCGACGGCGGCCGCCCGTCGACGTCACCCCGGCTACGACCCGTGCCACCACGCTGCGAAAGCTCACGCGACGTGACACTACGGGACCGCCCGGCCGCCGGCCTGACCGCTCGTCACCGCCGCGCAGCGGTGGCCCGACCTCAGGTCGAGACCGCCCCGTGTTCGGCGGCGATGGCGTCGATGCGGTCGACCAGTAGGAAGTCCAGCTCGGTGGTGACGTCGCCCGCGGTGTGGGTGGTCATGGCGATGTGCAGGCTGTCCCAGCGGATGTCGATGTCGGGCCGGTGTTCCAGCTCGATGGCGGTCTTGCCGATCTCGGCGACGATCAGGATGGCGTCGTCGTAGCCGACCGTGTACGTCTTCTCGATCCCGGTCGTGTCGCCGGTCCAGCCGTCCCGTGCGGCTAGGCGTTCGGCGACGTCGTCCGGGTCGAGTGGGTCACGTACCCCCATGTGGGTGGCCTCCTCAGGCGGTGGTCAGGACGTCGATCAGGTCCCGGCCCGCAGCGGTCGTCTGCCACGTGATCGCCTTGTTGCGCAGCAGGTGGAGCTCGTCGCGCATCCTGGCCGAGCCGGTCTCCCGAAGGTAGCCGAGGCCTTCGGCGGCGAGACCGACGGCGTCGTCGGGGCGGTGGGCGTCGAGCAGCGCGGTTGCGTAGCGGGCGAGGTAGACACCGGCGTCGCGGTGGTCGAGCGACACCCCGGCGTGTGCCCAGAGGGCGGCGGCTTCGGCGCCCATACCCATGCGGCCGTAGCAGGTGGCGCGGTGGCGGGCGACGACGACGGCCGGGTCGTTGTCGAGCCGGTCGCCGCCGAAGTGCCGGTGTTCGATCGAGGTGAGCAGCCCGGCCATGTCGTCGAGGCAGCGGTCGACCGCTGGCCGGTCGCCGATCAGCGCGTGACCGATGGCGGCCTGCTGGACGGCCATCGCCTTGGCCTTCGCCCCGAGCTGGGGAGCGGAGGTGAGGGCGGCTTCGGCGAGGTCGACGGCACCGACCCCGTCGCCGGCGTCAGCCCGCACCATGGCCTTGGAGGTGAGGGCGTAGGCGACGAGCTCAGGGTCCCCGGAGCGATGCGCCAGCTCGAGCGTCTCGGACAGCCAGCGGGAGCAGGCAGCGAGGTCGCCGGCATCCTGGTAGAGCCAGCCGGCGAGCCCGGTGTAGGCGGTGGCCACCTGAAGGAGGTGGGCGTGCAGCTCGCCCCGGGTGGAGGCGACGGCTCGCAGGACGGTGCGGCACTGCTGTGCCACGGTGTCGATCAGCAGGTGCGGACCGATGGCCCGGTCGGCCTGCCAGTGTGCGGCGAGCTGGGACGTGAAGTAGTCGACCGCCTCGGCCGGAACGCGGGGGAGCTTCGTCGTGGCGATGGCCATGGCAGTGCCGGCGAGGAAGTCGCGGCGGTTCACCAGTGCCGGCTCGGCGAGCCCGAACAGGTGCAGGGGGATGTCGAGCGCGTGGGCGACGCCCCGCAGAGTCGACAGGTCATAGGTGCGCAGCCCTCGTTCGAGGCGGGAGATGGCGGGCTGGCTGTAGCCACAGACCCCGCCGAGCTGACCCTGGGACAGGCCCCGTTCTTGGCGGTAGAGCCGGATGACCAGCCCGTAGTCACCGGCCGCCGCAGCAGCTCGAGCGGCGTCTCCCGGCTCCATGGCCCCAGTATGCGAGAACCGCATAGGGCATGCGAGGGGGTGGCTGCGCATCTACCCAGCGTCACCGTGTCGCCGTACAACCACACCATGGCGAGCAACCACTGCGACCCGGTCGAGCGGGCGGCGGCGCTTCGGCAGGCCCGGATCGACGTGAAGACGCGGACCACGTTCGAGCTGCGGTGGCGGTGCCGGACCCTGAAGCGGAAGCTCGGCGACCTCGACGGGGTGGGGCACGCCCAGCTGCGGGCCGTGGTCGAGGAGCTGCGGGCCCGGCGAGAGGCGGTACCGGCGTGAGCCACCAGCCGGCCGACGAGGACAGCGCAACGCCCGAAGAGGGGCGGGTGCGCGACAAGGATGGCGGGCTGCGCCGCGAGCCGCATGGCCCGTACCTGCGGCCCGGCCGGCCCGTAGTCTTCGACACGATCGGGAACTCGGGGCCATGAAGCGGCGGGCGGTGGAGCAGGTCGACGCCCGGTGGCGGATCGACGTCGGCGACGAGCAGTGCCTGTGCTTCTTCGATGTCGACCTCGACGGGCGCACCAGCTCGTTGACCGCTGAGGCGGCCCGCCGGCTGCGGGACAAGCTCTCCGGAGCGCTGGCCGCGGCCGAGCGCTTCGCCGACGACGAGGCCACCAGGGCGGCGCACGCCGGCCAGTGATCTCCCGGGTGTGCAGGACAACCCCGTGGCGTCGCAGCAGCACGGGGGGCTTGCCCGGGAAGGCGCCGTGTCCCTGGCCGGGTTCGTCCACCCTGCCCGGCTGGGGGCACGGCCGCCGTCTACCGGTACCCGGCCGGAAGGCGTTGACAAATTCATGTGTCAATGGTTGTCTCGACGGCGTGCAGGAGGTCGAGGTCATCCAGGAGCCGGCCGCGGCCGCCGCGGCGCTCGACCCGGTGCGGGCCCGGCTGCTGGCCGAGCTGCGGGAACCGGCGTCAGCCGCGATGCTGGCAACCCGAGTCGGCCTGAGCCGGCAGAGGGTCAACTACCACCTGCGCCAGCTCGAGTCGCACGGCCTCGTCGAGGTGACCGGCACCCGCACCTGGGGTGGCCTGACCGAACGGCTCCTGGTCGCCACGGCCGGCAGCTACGTGGTGGCCCCCGAGCTGGGGGCCGCCGGCGCCAGCGACCCGGCCCGGGCGCGTGACCGGCTGTCGGCCGCCTACGTCGTGGCCCTGGCCGCCCGGGTCGTGCGCGAGGTCGGCGGCATGGCCCGCAACTCCTCCCGGGAGGGCACGCGGCTGCCGGTCCTCGGCCTCGACAGCGCCGTCCGCTTCGCGTCGCCGGCCGACCGGGCCGCGTTCGCCGACGAGCTGGCCGACGCGGTCGCCGCGGTGGCCGCCAGGTACCACGACGAGACGGCGCCCGACGGCCGGTGGCACCGGCTCACCGCGTCGGTCCACCCGGTGCCGGCGGGGGTCGACCCGGTGGCGTCGACGTGACGGGCACCGACGACGTCGGGAGCGGAGGCCCCGGGACGACTGGTGGTGGGGCCGAGGTGGAGGTGCCCGGCGAGCCGGAGGACGTCTGGCGGGCGATCGCCAGCGGCGACGGCACCGCCGCCTGGCAGTTCCGCACCGAGATCGAGGGCCGGGAGGGCGGCACGATCGTCATCCGCCGCCGGCCGTTCGGCCCCGACGCCGAGGCGGTGATCACCGCCTGGGACCCGCCCCGCCGCCTCGCCTACGAGGAACCGCTCGGCCCCGACGCACCGGCCCTGGCCCTGGCCACCGAGTACCTGGTGACCGCCCGGGGCGACGGTACGTGCGTCGTGCGGGTGGTCAGCAGCCTGGCGGGCGACGACGGTGGATGGGAGGACCTCCTCGAGGGGGCCACCCAGGGGTGGCGCATGGCGCTGATCGTCCTGCGCGGCTACCTGACCCACTTCGCCGGCCAGCCGGCGGCGAGCCTCGACACGATCGCCACCGTCGGCCGTCCGCTGAGCGACGCGGCCGCTGTCTTCGCCGCCGTCGTGCGCCCGCTCGGCGTCGAGGGCCCGGCCACCACCGGCGAACCCTTCCACGCCCATGACGGCGCGCCACCGCTGGCCGGCACGGTCGAGCACCTCACCGCGGGCTACGCCCTGCTGCGCTCCACCGAGCCGTCGCCGGCCCTGTTCGCCGTCTCGGCCTTCCCCATGGACGGGGCCACGCTCTCGGTGAACGTGTGCGGCCGCTTCTACGGGCCCGACGGCCCCGCGTCCGCCGCCCGCGAGCAGCGGCGGTGGGACGCCTGGTTGCCCGCCCGACTCGCTCGACTCGCTCGACTCAAGGAGGCATGACATGTTGCTCGAGAACAGGAACGCCGTCGTCTACGGGGTGGGCGGCATCGGCCGCGCCGTCGCCCGGGCGTTCGCCCGCGAAGGAGCCACGGTCCACCTCGCCGGCCGCACCATCGACCGCGTCGAGGCCGCGGCCGACGAGATCCGTGCCGCCGGCGGCCGGGCGGAGACCGCTCAGCTCGACGTCCTCGACGAGGCCGCGGTCGACGCGCACGCCGACGCCGTCGCCACCAAGGCGGGCAGCGTCGACATCTCGTTCAACCTCGTCTCGTACGGCGACGTCCAGGGGACGCCGCTCGCCGAGATGGCGGTCGACGACTTCATGCGCCCGATCGTGAACGCCACCCGCAGCACGTTCCTGACCGCCCGGGCCGCGGCGCGCCACATGATCGAGCAGCGGAGCGGGGTCATCCTCACCTTCGGCGGAACCGGCGACCCGATACCCGACTACTCCATCGGCGGGTTCCAGATCGCCCTCGGCGCGGTCGACCTCCTGCGCCAGCAGTTGGCCGCCGAGCTGGGCCGCCAGGGCATCCGGGTCCTGACCATCCTCACCGGTGGCGTGCCCGAGACGATCCCCGAGGACTTCGAGGGCCGGGACGCCCTCATCGACTCGCTCGCCGATCCGACCCTGCTCGGCCGGACCGCCACGCTCGACGACATCGGCAACGTGGCCGTCTTCGCCGCCTCGGACCTGGCCCGCTCCATGACCGCCACGGCCCTCAACACCACCTGCGGCGCCATCATGACCTGAGCACGTCAGCGGATAGGTCCGCCTCGTCTCGTGTTGCGGTGCTGTGCTGCCGGAGCACGTCCCACTGGTCGCGGCCGGCGCGCGCGAAACTACGCCGCGCATGGTCGAGGACGAGGTGCACGCGGCGAGGCGCTCGGCGGCGCGGACCGTGGGCCTCGTCGGCCTCCTCGGGGTGTCCTACGCGGTGCTCCCGCTCCAGGGCGACCGCTGGTGGCTCGGCGCACTGATCGGCACGGCCGTCCTCCTGGGCACGATCCCGCTGGCGGTCCGCCGCGTCCAGGCGGTCCTCCGGTCGGAACGTCCCGGGCTGGACGCGGCGGAGGCCCTCGTGCTGCTGGTCGCGATGCTGGTGGTCGGCTTCGCGGCCGTCTACTACGCGATGGACCGCGGCCGCGGCCAGTTCTCGGGGCTCGACACCCGCATCGACGCGCTCTACTTCACGGTGACGACCCTGTCGACGGTCGGGTTCGGCGACATCACGGCGACCGGTCAGGCGGCACGGCTCGTGGTGACCGTGCAGATCCTGTTCAACGTCGCCTTCGTGGGCGTCGCGGTGCGGGTGTTCGTCGGCGCGGCACGGCGCGCCGGCGCCGGTTCGCCCAACCGCTGAGGCCCGCCCGACCCGTCGCCGGCGCCTTCTTCACCCGAAAGGGGTGATGCGCGACCGGAGGGGAGCGCCGACTGTCCGTCTGTCCGAACGATCGTTCGCAGAGACGGAGGACGTATGACTGACTTCGAGGACGTCGCGGGCCGGATGCCACCACCGCCGCCCCGCCCGATCGAATACCGCGACCTCGACGACCGGGGCTGGTGGCTGGCGGTGCTGTCCGGCGTCGCGCTGGTGGCCGTGGGCGTCTGGATGCTGACCAACCTGTTCGAGTCGGTCGTGGTCCTGGCCCTGCTGGTGGGCGCGTCACTGATCGTCGGCGGGGTGCTCGAGGTGGTGGCGCTCGGAGGATCGAGAGGCCTCGGTTGGCTGGGGTGGCTCGGTGGTGGGGTCCTGATCCTGGCCGGGGTGATGGTGATGGCCTGGCCGGACGTCACGCTGTGGGTGATCGCCTTCCTGGCCGGTGTGGCGCTGCTGTTCACCGGCACGGTCCGGGCGATCACGGCGCTGGCCAACCGCGACGACGACACCTGGCCGGTGCAGCTCGGCCTCGGCGGCCTCGGGATGGCGCTCGGCGCCGTGATCCTCGCCTGGCCCGACGCCACGTTGGTGGTGCTCGCCGTCAGCGTGGGCCTCCGGGCGATCGCCTCGGGGCTCGTGGCCATCGGCACCGGCTGGCAGATGCACCGCCTCGCCGCCTGAGCACCCGCGCGAGTACCCCGGTGGGGTGACGACCGGCCGGCTGATCGACAGGAGGATCGTCATGATGACCACGAGCGGCGAAGGACCGGGTGGGGCTCTCTCGGGCGAGGAGACCTCCCGCCTGCTCGGGCTCCTGCGGGACGCGGACAGCGTCGAGCTGAAGCTGACCGTGCCCGAGTCCTACCAGCGGTCGGCGATCGCGGCCCTCGGCATCGACCCGCTGGACGCCCAGATGCGCCAGGTGGTGTTCTTCGACACCCCCGACCTGGCGCTGCAGCGCCTCGGCGTGGTCGTGCGGGCCCGGCGCAGCCAGGGCGCGGCCGACGACTCCGTGGTGAAGCTCCGGCCGGTCGTGCCGACGGAGCTGCCGGCGGACCTGCGGCGGTCGCCGGCGTTCGGTGTCGAGGTCGACGCCATGCCCGGCGGCTACGTGTGCTCGGGTTCGTTGAAGGCGAAGCTCGGCACGACCGACGTCGCGAGCACCGTGGCCGGCGAGCGACCGCTGCGCAAGCTGTTCACGAAGGAGCAGCGCGCCTTCCTCGCCCGGCACACGACGGACGGGCCGGGGCTCGACGACCTGGTGGCGCTCGGCCCGATCACCCTGCTCAAGCTGCGGTTCACGCCGCCGGACTACGGGCGCCGGATGGTGGCCGAGCTGTGGTTCTACCCCGACGGGTCGCGCATCCTGGAACTGTCCACGAAGTGCGCTCCGGGCGAGGCGTTCCAGGTCGCGGCCGAGTCGCGGGCGTTCCTCGCCGACCGGGGCATCAGCCTCTCGGGTGAGCAGCAGACGAAGACGTCGACCGCCCTGCAGTACTTCTCGCAGCTGGCCGCCGCCGGCCCGGACGACACCGGTGGTTGAGGTCGCCGTCGAGCTCGACGAGGCGTTGGAGGTCGACGAGGCGCCCCTGGCCGACGCCGAGCGGTCGCCGAACGACGTGCTGCGACTGGTGGTCGCGGTGGCCGCGCTGCTCGCCGCCCGTCTGCTCCAGCTGATCCTCGGCGACGATGCCGTCGACGCCGCCCGCGATCTGTGGCAGGGCCTCGACACCCTGCCCTCGTGGCTGGTCGCCACACTGGTGCTGGCCGCGTGGGGCGGCGGTGCCGTGCTGTTCGTCGGCGGTGGGGCGCTGGCGGTGTGGCAGCGATGCTGGCGGGCCCTGGCGGTCACGTCGCTCGGCGCGGCGGTCGCGCTCGGCCTCGCCGCGCTGCTCGGTTGGGCGGACGAACCCACGGCTCCGCCCGTCGCCGACGTGGGTGGCGCCGCCGGCTGGTTCGCCGACCACCCCACCGCCACCGAGCTGCTCGTCGCCGTGACCGCCGCGGTGGCCACCGCCGCCGGTCCGTGGGTCGGCCGCTTCTGGCGGCGCCAGGCGTGGGGCGTGGTGATCGCGCTGGTCGTGACCCGCGCCCTCGTGAGCCCGGTGGCGTTCGCCTCGGTGCGGGCGCTGCTGGTCGGGTGGTGCGCCGGGGCGCTCGCCGTCGTGGTGGTCGGTACACCGCCACGGCGGCCCAGAGGCGCCGCGATCGCCTCCGGGCTGCGTGCGGTCGGCGTCCCGGTGCGCCGCCTCGATCAGGCCAGCCTCGACGCCCGGGGCTCGACGCCCTGGTTCGCCGAGGGCACCGACGGCCGGCGCCTGTTCGTCAAGGCCCTGGGCACCGACGAGCGCAGCGCCGACCTCCTCTTCCGCCTGTACCGCCGGCTGTCGCCCCGGGACCTCGGCGACGAGGCGGGCTACCTGTCGTTGCGCCGGGCGGTCGAGCACGAGGCGCTGCTGGCCCTGGCCGCCCGCGACCTGGGAGTGCGGACCCCGCGGGTGGTGGCCCTCGCCTCCGCCGAGCCCGACGCCTTCGTGCTGGTCTACGAGGCCGTCGACGGACGGTCGCTCGACCGCCTCGCTCCCGAGGAGATCGACGACGAGCTCCTACGGTCGATCTGGGCGCAGGTCCGGGTGCTGCGGACCCGGCGGCTGGCTCACCGCGACCTCCGGCTCGCCAACGTCTTCGTCGCCGCCGACCGCCAGGTGTGGATGATCGACTTCGGCTTCGCCGAGCTGGCCGCCGGCGACACGCTGCTCGCCGCGGACGTCGCCGAGCTGCTGGCCGCGACGTCCCTCCCCGTCGGTGTCGACCGCGCCCTCGCCGCCGCGGTGGCCGAGCTCGGGCCCGAGATCGCCGCGACCGCGGCGGCCCGGCTGCAGCCCTGGGCGCTCAGCGGGGCGACGCGCACGAACCTGCGGCAGCGGCCCGGGCTGCTCGACGAGCTGCGCGCACGCGTGGCGGCGACCGACCCCATGCGCGGTCCGGCTGCGTGACGGGGCGTGCACCCGCTCGGCTGGGAGCGAGCGGTGCCGTCGTGATCGTGAGCACGGCGATCGCCCGGTCACGCCGGGTGCAGCCCGCCGAGGCTCGCGCCTTTCGCCGGGTCAACGGCCTGCCGCAGGGGGTCGCAGGGCCGGCGATGGTCGTCATGCAGGCCGGCAGCCTGCCCGCGGTGTTCGTCGCCGCCGCGGTCGCGCACCGGCTCGGCCGGCCCCGCCTGGCCCGGACCACCGCGCTCGCCGGCACCGCCGTGTGGGCCGGCTGCAAGGGGCTGAAGCGGTGGGTCGGCCGCGGTCGCCCCGCCGACCACCTCGACGACGTCCGCCGCCGGGGCGCCGCGGCCGCCGGCCTGGGCTTCCCCTCCGGCCACGCCGCCGTCGCCGCCACCCTCGCCACCGTGCTCGCACCCGAGGTCGCCCGACCCCTGCGCCGCGCCCTCGTGGCGACCGCGGCCGTCACCGCCGTCGCCCGGGTCTACGTCGGCGCCCACCTGCCGCTCGACAGCATCGGTGGCGCCGCCATCGGCGTCGCCACCGGCACCGCTGTGCAGCTCGTCAGGGGACGAGGGTGCGCTGCTTCATCGTCTCGAACTCGGCGTCGTCGATGAGGCCGCGGTCGTGGAGGTCGGCCAGGGCGGCCAGGTCGGTCGCCGGCGAGGCTGCCGCCGACCGGATGTAGGACTGCATCTGGGCGTCCGCCTGCCGCGCCTGCTCGAGCCGGTGCTCGCCGATCTTGTGGCCGCGTGCGAGCAGGTACGCCAGCACCCCGACGATGGGGAGGAAGAGGACGAGCACCGTCCACAGCGCCTTGGCGACACCGCTCAGGTCCTGGCTGCGGAAGATGTCGGCGTAGACCGTGACCACCAGCCAGATCCACAGGAAGAACATCGTGAACCACACCATCGACCAGAGCACCTGACCGACCTGCCACTCTGCGAACACCATCTCGACATCCCCTCTCGCTGGACCGTCTGCCCGGCGTGAATGTGCGCCCGGCGGTGGGCCCCCGCCTCACCCCACTGGGGTGATCTCGGGGTTCATGGGGCCTCGACGGGGGCCTTCGGGCGCAGGACGAGCTCGTACACACCGACCACGGCGGCGAGCACCAGCAGGCCCGGGAACGAGAGGTCGAGGAGCACGAGGGCGAGCACGCCGACGACGATCCCGCCGGTCTGGAGCGCGCCCCGATGGGCCTCGATCCACGCGGCGGCCCGGTCGTCACCGTCGTCGTCACCGTCGCCGGCGCCGGTCGTCCCCGAGACCTGGGCGCGGATCACGGCCGCGGCCTGCCGGGCACCGCCGGCCACCCACGCCCGGAGCCGGACGACCCAGGGGTACGGGCCGCTCAGCACGGCGACGGCGGCGATGACGACGACGATCGTGAGGAGGCCTCGGGTCACGTCGAGGAGCGGGCCGAGGAAGCGGTCGATCACCGCCGCGGCGGCGTCCCGGTTCAACGTGTCGTCGATGCCGACGACGACCTCGGACTTGCCCCGGATGCCCAGCCGGCGGACGAGGGCGATGCCGACGGCGAGGCCGACGAGGAGCTGCAGGAGCGTGCGGCGCCGGCGGTTCGACAGCGCCAGCGCGCCGACCAGGCACACCACGGCCACCGCCGCCACCAGCACGAGGAGGCTCCGGGCCAGGTCGATGCCGTCCTGGAGCGCGGCCAGGCGTCCCTTGTCGTAGACGGTGACCTGGCCGAAGTCGTCGTCGAGGTCGACGCCGAGCGCGTCGCCCAGCCGGGCGATGGCCTCGTCCGGCACGTCGTCGACGGACACCTCCGGGATGTCGACCTGCCGTCCGAGGATCTCGGGCGAGGCGGCGCTGATCTGCGCCAGCGCCTCGTCGATGATCGGCACGAGGTTGATGGTCACCGACTCGGCACCGGCGTCGACCTCCGGGTTGTCCCCCCGCAGGACCCGGACGAGGCCGCGGTGCGCCCGCTCGTTGGCGGCCACCCAGAGCGTCTCGAACTGGTCGGAGGCGAGGAACCGGTCGATCCGCTCGCGGATGAAGTCGTCGACCGCGCCAGCCAGCGGCACGGCCAGCAGGCGGCCCCGCTCGGGCAGGACCTCGGCGAACAGCGCCGCCGGATCGACCAGCTCGATCACCTCGTCCGAGAGCCAGCGACCGAGCGCGGCCTGCACGGCCGGATCCTCCGCCAGCGAACCGGCCCGGTCGACCCAGACGTCGGTGTCGCTGACGTTGCGCCGCACCCAGACGCCGACGGCGGCGACGGTGAACGTCGTGCAGCCGATGACGAGGAGCAGGGCGACCGCGATCGAGCGCAGCCGGCGGCGCCGGGCGCCGCGCCGCTCGGTCTGGGAGAGCCGCTCGGCGAGCCGGTCCCGCTCACGGCGGAGCTCCTCCAGCTCGTTGGGCTCCTCCGTGGGTGCAGAGCCTTCGGTCGCGTCGTCGTTGCCCATGGGTGCCGGCGAGTGTCCGTGCCACCGCCGGGTTCGTACTCATCCCGACGGGATGATTGGGGCAGCTACACCAGCTGCAGCGCCTTGGCCCGGCGGACGGCGGCGGAGCGGTGGGGCACCTCGAGCTTCCGGTAGATCGCACGGATGTGCGTCTTGAGCGTGTTCACCGAGATGTACAGCTGCGTCGCCATCTCGCGGTTGGACATGCGCAGGGGAAGCATGCGCAGCACGGCCAGCTCACGGGTGGTGAGCTGCTCGATCGGCCCGGTCGGCGGGCTCGACGGCGCCAGCGCCAGCTCCTGCGCGGTCAGGGCGGCGAAGCGTCCGAGCGCCCGCTCGGGTGACTCCAGGGCGAGCTGGTGGAGGCGGCGGGTCGTGGCCGCTCCCTCGTCCAGGAACATCCTCACCAGCCCGAGGGGCGAGCCCGCCGTGATCGCCTCGACCAGGGCGACCCCGACCTCGGCCGGGTCGGCGTCGGGCAACAGGGCGCACAGCAGCAGCTTCTCGACCGCCTGACGGGGCGTGCCGGCGTCGATCGCCTCGTGGAGCGCCCGGGCCTGGGTCGGGGCCTGGTGCAGTGCCAGCCGCGTCGCCAGGATCTGCCGCGCGGCGCCCGGCGGTACGCCGTCGAGAAGCGCACCCACCCCGGAGGGGTCGCCCAGGTCGAGGCGGAGGCGGGCCTCCGACGTCCGCAGGTAGGTGTCGACCGCAGCCGGCAGGCGACCTGAACTAGTGCGGGCGGAGACCACCAGCTCGAGCGCCTCCAACGACGCCCCCGCAGCCTGGCGGCAGCGGGCCAGCTCACCCGCGGCGACGGCGGCCACCACGTGGTGGGAGGCCGCGGTGGCCAGGCGGAGCGCCTCGTCGAGGGCCTGCGTCGCCTCGGCCATCTCGTTGGCCTCGCGGTGGGCAGCTCCGCTCAGCAGCGCGAGCTCGGCGGCGCGTGCCGGTGCGTCGTGCAGCGCGCGCCGGCGTCGGCAGTGGGCGGCGATCGCGGCGGTGGCGATGATGTCACCGTCGAGCCACGAGACCCAGGCGCGGGCGAGGGCGACGTCGACCACGGCCTCGGTGATCGCCCCCAGGTCCACCTGGTCGGTCGCCCGTGCGGCGGCGGCGCGGGCACCGGCCACTTCGCCCGACCAGGCCAGGGCACGGATGCGCCAGCCGTGGGCGCGCCGGTCGGCATTCGCATCTGCGGCCGAGCGCTCGGAGCCGGCGAGCAACCGGTCGGCACAGGCGAGGAGGGTGACGACGTCGCCGACGTGCTCGGCGACCGCGGCCCGGGCGATCGTGAGGTCGCGGTGCTCGACCGCACCCGACCGCCGGCCGGGCACTCCCCCACGATCCGCCTGCTCCAACAGCCGGCGCGCCTCGTCGCCCCGCCCGGCCGCCACCGCCGCCCGCACGCGCCAGGGCAGGAGCCGCCGCGCACCGCTGGGCCCGATCGCCGGGAGGTGGGGCAGCAGCCCGTCGAGGGGGCGCAACGACGACTCGCCGGCGGCGGCCAGCTCGGCGCACACCTCGGCCGCCTCGTCGGTGCTGCCGGCCTGCAGGAACACCTTGACCGACGTCTCCAGCTCGCCGGCGTAGCGGCAGGCCCGGGCGGCGCGGCGGCGGGCGCGGAGCACGCCGGGCGCGTCGCGTCGGTGGTACTCCTGCTGCAGGGCGCGGCGCAGGATCGGCGGGTAGCGGAAGGCACCGGGTCGGCTGGCGATGGGCAGGATCGGGAGCGACGGGAGGTCGAGCCGCGCCGCGCCGGGCCGACGATCGGTCTGCCCGACCACCGCCGTGCACAGCGGCCCGGTGAGCACCGGCAGCCAGCAGGTCACCTCGAGGAACGAGCGCACGTCGTCGGGCGCCGCGTCGATGAGCTCTTCACGCACGTACCCGACGGCCGGGTCGCCGGGCTCGCCGAGCTCCGGGGACAGCCGCTCGGGGGGCAGGGCGTCCAGCTGCGCCAGCCGCAGCCCGGCGGCCCAGCCCAGCGTCTCCTGCTCGAGCTCGCCGGGGTCCAGGCGCCGACCCTCGCAGTCGGCGAGCAGAGCCTCGATCTCCGCCCGCTGGAACCGCAGCACGCCGGGCGGGATCTCTACGAGGTCGCCGCGCAAGCGGGCCCGCTCCAGCCCGAGCGCCGGCTTGGAGCGCGAGACGAGCACGACGCGGAGCGCCTCGGCAGGGTTCTCGACCAGCCGGCCGAGGGCCCGCCGCGCGGCCGGGTCCTGCAGGTGGTCGACGCGGTCGAGCACGAGCACGATGCCCCGGCCGAGGTGCTCGGCGACCTGGTCCACGGTGTCCCACAGCGCGGTGGGGTGCGCGGCACCGGTCGTCGAGCGAGCCGCCGCGACGACTCCGGCAGCGTCGGGACAGAGCCGCCCGACGGTGTCCACCAGCTGCGAGAGCAGCCGGTCGGGATCGTCGTGGGTCGAGTCGAGGGCCAGCCAGGCACAGGGGTCGGGCTGCGTCCTCACCCACTGCGAGACGAGGGTCGTCTTCCCCGCGCCGACCGGACCGCGCACGAGGACCACATGTCGGTCGGGGTGGTCGTCGAGCATCTGCTCGAGGCGCAACCGACGGATGGCCATCGCCGGCACCGGTGGCGGCGAGCCGCGTGCTCGGGCATCGGGGTGGCGCGGCGGCACGTCGCCGCGCGGGACCGGACGCGTCAACCCGCGTTCGCCGGCCGACCGGGCGGTCGCACGCGGCGGGCGGGGCGTGGACGGTCCGCCGGTGACGATCATCACGTTCATCATCCCCCGTCAGGGCCGCGCCACCCAGTGTCGTCTGGCCGTCCGGTGCGCCGGCCATCCCTCAGGCGCGCTCCTGACAGATGTCAGGGATGCCCAGCTCAGAAGGGGCCGAGGGTCCCCAGATATCGCTGCGATCAGTACTACTCTGGCACCACATATGGTGGCAGTGGGGGCCGCCTTGGCCTACGGCGTAGCCGTCGGCGGTGAGACGATCGCGGCTGCCGCGCTCCTCTCCGCCGGCTTCTCTCGACGACCGAGCGACCGCGAGGCGCTCGGCCTCGGAGCGCTGGCGTCGTTGACGGCCGCGACCACGATCGTGCTGTGCGCACTCGACGCGCAGGGCGGCCGCTACTCCACCCCCGTCGGCGTCGACTGGCCGTTCGCTCTCGCCTCGGCCACGGCCCTCGTCCCGGCGGCATGGGGCGTCGCGCTCCTCGCGCTCCGGGACGACCACGACGACCTCCACCCCGCCCCCGCGTTCCTCATCGTCGCCGCCCTGTTCGCCGCCAACCGCTACGACGCCCTGGTGGCGGCCGGGACGCTCGACACGGCGTACCTCCAGCCCTTCGTCTTCCCGCTGTTCCTGATCTTCGCCGCGGTCCGCGCCGCCAACCGGGTGGCCACCGCCGCGCGCCGACGGGTCGGCCCGGGCTCGGCCCCCACGACCCTGAAGCTGATCGCCCTCAAGGAGATCGCCGCCACCGACGAGCGGAACCGCATCGCCCGTGACCTGCACGACTCGGTCAGCCAGACGCTGTACTCGATCGCGATGCTCGCCGAGGCCCTCCCGAGGACCCTGGAACGCGACCCCGCCAGCGGCCGGGAGCAGGCCATGCAGATCCGCACGATGACCATCGAAGCGCTCGGCAACCTCCGCATGCTGCTCCTGGAGATGCGCCACCCCGCGACGGAATCCGCCGATCTGGGGGACCTCCTGCGCGAGCTGGCCGGTGAGCCCGGCGCCCCGGTGGTCGTCCAGCTCGACGCCCCGGCCGGGCCGGACCTCCCGTCCGAGATCAAGCTCGCCGCCTACCGGGTCGCCCAGGAAGCGCTGATGAACGCCCACCGGCACGCGCTCCCGACGCGGATCGTCGTGCGTCTCGAGCAGCGCGGCGGTGCCCTGGTCCTGTCGATCGTCGACGACGGCGTCGGCTTCGACGTCGGTGCGATCGCCACCGCGCACCACGGGCTCGAGATCATGCGCGAGCGCGCCGAGCAGGCCGACGCCGACCTGTCCATCGAGAGCCGACCCGGCCACGGCACCCGGGTGATCCTCACCTGGCCCCACCCCACAAGCCCCCCGACCCCCGAGGAGGCACCATGAGCCCCGAGCAGCTCCGGGTCATGATCGTCGACGACCACGCGGTCGTCCGTGACGGCATCAGCTCCCTGCTCGCGAACTGCGACGACATCACGATCGTCGCCACCGCCGAAAGTGCGGCCGCGGCGCTCGAGCACTGCAAGGAGATCGAGGTCGACGTCGTCCTGATGGACCTCTCGATGCCGGACATGGACGGCGTGACCGCCACCGTGCGCCTGCGCGAGCTCCACCCGACCATCCAGGTCGTGGTCCTCACGGGCTTCGTCGACGATGCGTCGATCCGGGAGGCCGTCCAGGCCGGCGCCAGCGCGTGCCTGCTCAAGACCGTGAGCACCGAGGAGCTGGCCGACGCCATCCGGGGTGTCACCCACGGGCGGTCGACCTTCTCCTCGGAGTTCATGCCGGCGCTGCTCCGCCAGCCCGAGCGCGCCGCCGCGAGAGCCGGGCTGACCCCCCGTGAGCACGACATCCTGACCCTGCTGGCCGACGGCCAGACCAACAAGGACATCGCCCGGGCGCTCGGCCTGAGCGACGGCACCGTCAGGGTGTACGTGAGCACGATCCTCGCCAAGCTCGGCGCGGCCAACCGGACCGAGGCGACGATGCTCGCCATCCGGCAGGGCCTCGTCGAGCGGCAACGTTGACGGGCGGTCATCCCGATCGGATGACGACGCCGAGCGACGCGGCGAGCAGCGTGCGGTGACACGAGAGAGCGTGGCACCGGCTTCGGGAGCGCACGCAGAGGAGGGCCTGATGGGTTTGATGTTCCGGCGGCGCCGACCCATCGCCCGCCTCGCCGTCGGTGCCGCGACCGCTGCGACGCAGGACCAGCCTCCCCCGCCGCCGTACGTCGCCCCGCCGCCCGCCTCGACCGGTGGCGAGGTCGACGAGCTCAGCCGGCTGGTGCAGATGCACGACTCGGGCTCGCTGTCCGACGACGAGTTCGCTGCGGCCAAGGCCCAGCTGCTCGACCTGTGAAGCGGGCACTGATCGACGGGAGACCCCGATGGCCAGCAGTGGTTCAGTCCACGGGAGCGCCCTGCGGGGCCTGCTCCACGCCACCGTCACCGGCGACCGGGACGCGATAGGCGATCTCGTCACCGACGACGTGGTCGGGTGGTCGCCCACCATCCTCGTCCGGTCGATCGAGGAGCTGCTCGAGGCCGTGGGCGGTCGCGACGACACGTTCTCGGGCATCGAGGTGGAGGTCCGGGCACTCGACGAGCTCGGGGACAAGGCGATCGCCGAGTGGCACCTCGCCGTCGACCACACGGGCCCGCTGTTCGTCGACGACGACATGGTCGTCCAACCCACCGGTCGCCGGCTGCACCTCTCGGGCGCGACCATCGCCGAGTTCGACGGTGACCGCATCTGCGCCTTCCGGAGCTACTTCGACGACCTCGCCCTCCTGGAGCAGGCGCTGGCCGTCGGCGTTCGAGCTCAGCCGTAGATCGGTCCCGTGCGGTCCTCCGCGACGTAGGCCAGGAGCAGCGCGAGGGGGAAGAACACGAGGCTGAGGAGGAAGAAGAGGAAGAAGCTGTGCCCCTTCCGGCTGGCGACCCGCGCGGGCCAGAAGGCGATCGCGATCAGTAGGACGACGCCCAACGTGCCTAGCAGGATCAACATGGTGATCTCCTCCGGGGTGGTTCTCAGATCGCGAGGATCCGTGCCTTCGGCGCGAGCGCATCCACCCACCTCCGTCGACCGAACGTAGGAGCGCGCCGGCGAGCGCGGATCACCCCGTCGGGATGAGATCCGCCCGGGACCGCGGCGAGATGCTGGAGCGATGAGCGCCGAAGTCGGCCCCTCGGGTCGACGTCGCCGGATGACGGCCGACCCGAGAGAGGAGCCGGACCGGGCCGAGGGGCGCCCGTTCGCGTGGGACCCCGACTACCTGCGGACCCTCGCCACGGCCGCCCTGCTCGGGCTGGTGGTCGGGGCGCTGGCGACGGCGTTCATCGTCGGCTTGCGCCACGTCACCGGGTGGGTCTGGCCCGACGCCTCGTCGTACGGCACCGGGTTCCTCGACGGCGAGTGGTGGATGGTCCTGCTGCTGGCCGGGGCCGGGCTCGTGGTCGGCGTGACCCGCAGGCTCCTCGGCACGCCCCTGGCGGTGAACCTGTTCGCCGAGCTCGAGGAAGGCAGGGTCGACCACCACCACGTGCCCGCGGTGCTGGTCACCGGGTTCGTGAGCCTCGTGTCCGGTGCGAGCCTCGGGCCGGAGGCCCCGCTCGCGACGCTGGGCGGCGGCATGGGCACCCTGGCGGCCGAGCGTTCGGGTCGCGACGCCCGCGTTGAGTCGTTCGCCGGCATCTCGGCGGCGTTCGGCGGTCTGCTCGGCCTCCCGCTGTTCGGCACGGCGCTGGCGCTCGAGATCGAGCACCCGCACCGCATCGACTACTACCGGCTGATCCTGCCCGGGCTCGTCGCGTCGGCGACGGGCACCGGCGTGTTCCTCGCGGCCAGCGACCACACGTTCCTCGGCGTGTACGACCTCGGGCCGACCGCCTTCCACTGGTGGTACCTCGCCGCCGCCGTCCCGCTCGGCGCCCTCGGTGCCGGCCTGGCGATCCTGTGCGCCCTGATGGTCGGGGCCATGCGCCGGATCACGGCTCCGCTCGCGGGCCACACCCTGCTCCTGCCGGTCGTGGGCGGCGTGCTGATGGGACTGGTGGCGCTGGCGTTCCCCCTCACGCTGTTCTCGGGTGAGCACGAGCTCCACGTGGCCCTGCACGACGCCGGGCACCTCGGCGGCTGGCTCATGCTGGCGATCGCCCTGGCCAAGCTCCTCACGCTCGCCACCGCCATGTCGACCGGCTTCGTGGGAGGACCGATCTTCCCCCTGCTCTTCGCCGGCGGCATGGCCGGCCTGTGCATCACCGCGGCCTTCCCCGACGTACCGGTCGCGATCGCCGTGTCCTGCGTCATGGCCGCGACCCCGGCCGCGTTCGCCAACGTGCCGGTCAGCATGCTCGTCATCGTGCTGGTGCTCCTCGGCGGCGGTGTCGTGGCGGCACCGGCCGCCGTCGCCGTCGTCGTCGCCTTCAGCCTCACCTACGGCCTCGGCCTGTTCCCCCCGAAGCCCGGCTGAGAACCTGAGCGGCGAACGGAGGGGGCGCGGCGGGGCATGATCGGGGGGTCATGGCCCTCACGCTCGCCGACCACCTGCCCGCGCCCGACGCCGGGGGCGACAGCGATGCGCTGCTCGACGCCTTCACCGAGTGGGTGACGGCCCGGGGCCTGACCCTCTACCCGGCGCAGGAGGAGGCGGTGCTCGAGGTGCTGTCGGGCGCCAACCTCATCCTCGGCACGCCGACCGGGTCGGGCAAGTCGCTCGTCGCCCTGGCCGCCCACGTCGCCGCCCTCTACGACGGGCGCCGCACCTTCTACTCCGCACCCATCAAGGCGCTGGTGTCGGAGAAGTTCTTCGACCTGTGCCGGGAGCTGGGCTCGCACCGGGTGGGGATGCTCACCGGCGACGCCGCGGTCAACCCGACCGCCCCCGTCATCTGCTGCACCGCCGAGGTGCTCGCCAACCTGGCGCTGCGCGACGGCGATCGGGCCGACGTCGGCCAGGTCGTCATGGACGAGTTCCACTACTACGCCGAGCCCGACCGGGGCTGGGCCTGGCAGGTGCCGCTGCTCACGCTGCCCCAGGCCCAGTTCGTGCTGATGTCGGCCACGCTGGGCGACACCCGGCGCTTCGAGGACGAGCTGACCGAGCTGACCGGGCGACCCACGGCCACGGTCGCCCAGGCCACCCGGCCGGTGCCGCTCGACTTCGAGTACCGCGCCACCGCCATGCACCAGACGATCGACGACCTGCTGACCACCGACCGGGCGCCCGTCTACGTCGTGCACTTCACCCAGCAGTCGGCCGTCGAGCGGGCCCAGACCCTGATGAGCATCAACGTGTCCTCCCGGGCCGAGAAGGACGCCATCGGCGACGCCCTGGGCGACTTCCGGTTCGGCCCCGGCTTCGGGAAGAACCTGTCGCGCCTGGTGCGCCACGGCATCGGCGTGCACCATGCCGGCATGCTGCCCAAGTACCGCCGCATGGTCGAGCGCCTGGCCCAGGACGGCCACCTCAAGGTCATCTGCGGCACCGACACGCTGGGCGTCGGCATCAACGTCCCCATCCGCACGGTGCTGTTCACCCAGCTCTGCAAGTACGACGGCACCCGGTCGCGCCTGCTGTCGGCCCGGGAGTTCCACCAGATCGCCGGGCGGGCCGGCCGGGCCGGGTTCGACACGGTCGGCTACGTGTGGGCCCAGGCCCCCGAGCACGTGATCGACAACGAGCGGGCGCTGGCCAAGGCGGGCGACGACGGCAAGAAGCGCCGCAAGGTCGTGCGCAAGAAGCCACCGGAGCGGGGCTACGTCCCGTGGAGCGAGGACACCTTCGACAAGCTGGTGGTCGCCCCGCCCGAGCCGCTGACGTCGAGCTTCGCGGTCTCGCACTCGATGCTGCTCAACGTGCTCGACCGGCCGGGCGACGGTTGCGGCGCCATGCGCGGGCTCCTCACGAAGAACCACGACCCGCGCCCCCTGCAGCGCCGCCACATCCGCCGGGCCATCGCCATGTACCGGTCGCTGCTGGGCGCGGGGGTGGTCGAGCGGCTCGACGAACCCGACGAGGACGGTCGGCTGGTGCGGGTCACCGTCGAGCTGCAGGCCGACTTCGCCCTCAACCAGCCGCTGTCGCCGTTCGTCCTGGCGGCGGCGGGGAACCTCGATCGCGACTCGCCGACCTACGCCCTCGACCTCCTGTCGCTGGTCGAGTCGGTGCTGGAGAACCCCGGGGTGATCCTCGCCGCCCAGCTGCACAAGCTGCGGTCCGAGACCGTCGGCCGGCTGAAGCAGGAGGGCGTCGAGTACGAGGAGCGCATGGCCGAGCTCGACAAGCTCGAGCACCCGAAGCCGCTGCGCGAGTTCACCTACGACCTGTTCAACCAGTACCTCACGTTCCACCCGTGGGCGGCCGACCACACGATCCGGCCCAAGTCGGTGGCCCGGGAGCTCTACGAGCGGGCCATGACGTTCACCGACTACGTGCACCACTACGGGCTCGCCCGGTCGGAGGGGCTACTGCTGCGCTACCTGTCGGACGCCTACAAGGGCCTGATGCAGACCGTGCCGGAGGACGCCAAGACCGAGGAGGTGTTCGACCTGACGGAGTGGCTGGGCGAGACGGTCCGCCAGGTCGACTCCAGCCTGCTCGACGAGTGGGACCAGCTGCGCCACCCCGACGACCTGGTCGCCGTCGCCGAGGGGACCGCGGTCCCGGTGTCGGGCCGGGGCGACCGCGCCGGCGGGGCCGACGGCGCCGGCGAGCCCGGTGGGGTCACCGCCAACCCGCGGGCGTTCCGGGTGATGGTCCGCAACGAGCTGTTCCGCTGGGTCGAGCTGCTCGGCCGGCGTGCCTACGGCGAGCTGGTCGAGCGCGAGGGGTCCCGCGACTGGTCGTCCGACCGGCTGGCCGGGGCCATGGCCCCGTACTGGG
>DATHJB010000154.1 GCA_035316325.1 Acidimicrobiales bacterium | reverse complement strand
CCGACGGTCGTCGTGTGCGACAACTGCGGCACGAAGAACCGCGTGCCCGCGGTCGCCGTCTCGGGGACGCCGCGCTGCGGCAGCTGCAAGGCGACGCTGCCGTGGATCGCCGATGCCCGCGACGACACCTACCGCGAGGTGGTGGAGCGGTCGCAGCTCCCGGTGCTGGTCGACCTGTGGGCGCCGTGGTGCGGGCCCTGCCGGATGGTGAGCCCGGCCCTGGAGAACCTGGCCCGGGAGTACGCCGGGCGGGTCAAGCTGGTGAAGGTCAACGTCGACGAGTCGCCGCTGGTGGCCGGGCGCAGCGGGGTGCAGGGCATCCCGACGCTGCTGGTGGTCGTCGACGGGAAGGTCGTCGCCCGTCAGACCGGCGCCGCGCCCGAGGCCGCCCTCCGCACGTGGCTGGAGACGTCGCTCTCTACAGTCGGAGGACCGACTCGATCGCCGTGAGCACCGCGTCGGGCGGCTGGTCGGCGTCGACGGAGCGGAGCAGCCCACGGGCGCGGTAGAAGCCGACCAGGGGCTCGGTCTCGACGTGGAAGACCTCGAGGCGGTGCTCGACGGTCGCTCCGTCGGCGTCGTCGCTGCGGCCGTCGGCGCGCTGCGCGAGGCGCTCCCGGGCCACGTCGTCGGGCAACGCCAGGAACACGACGACCTCGGCCGGCCCGCCGGGCACCAGCCGCTCCGCCGCCTCCGCCTGGGCGACCGTGCGCGGGAACCCGTCGAGCACGTGGCCGCCCCGGCCCTCCAGCTCGGCGAGCCGCTCGCCGACGACCGCGACCATCAGGTCGTCGTGCACCAGCTCGCCGCGGTCGAGGTAGGCGCCCACCTGCCGGCCCAGCGTGGTGCCGCGGGCGACGTGGTCACGCAGCAGGTCACCGGTCGACAGGTACGGCACCCCCAACCGCTCCGCGAGGACGACGCCATGCGTCCCCTTCCCGGAACCCGGGGCGCCGATCAG
This sequence comes from Acidimicrobiales bacterium, assembly GCA_035316325.1. Classification (NCBI taxonomy): domain Bacteria; kingdom Bacillati; phylum Actinomycetota; class Acidimicrobiia; order Acidimicrobiales; species Acidimicrobiales bacterium. The sequence goes on along the minus strand of DATHJB010000154.1, from coordinate 15,210 downwards.
GACGACGCTGGTCGATGTGCCGATGCGCCGCAGGGTACCCGTCACCGGGGTCATCTAGGCTGAGCTCGTGCCGCTCTACGAGTACCGCTGCAAGGTGTGCGACGAGCGCTTCGACGCCCGCCGGGCGATGGTCGACGCCGATGCCCCGGCACCGTGCCCGTCGGGTCACACCGATGCCGTACGCCTCCTCGCCGCCTTCGCTGCCACCGGCCGCGCCACGGGGAGCGCGGCCCCGGCCCCCGCCGCGTCGGCGCCCTGCGGCGCGCACTGCGCCTGCCACTAGCGATCTCCTACCCCGAGCGGCCCAGCCCGGGGACGAAGCGTCCGACGGCGGCGAGCTCGTTACGGGGTGTCGAGCGTGTCCAGGGTGTCCAGGGTCTCCGCCGACGCCCCCGGCAGATCGTCGCCGATCAGCGTGCGGTAGAGCTCGGCGTACAGGCCGCCGGCGGTCACCAGGTCGTGGTGGCGTCCCCGCTCGACGATCCGGCCCTGGTCGACCACCAGGATCAGGTCGGCCTCGGTGATCGTCGACAGGCGGTGGGCGATCACCAGGCTGGTGCGCCCCGCCATGCCCTCGGCCAGCGCCCGCTGCACCAGGTGCTCGTTCTCGCTGTCGAGGTGGCTGGTGGCCTCGTCGAGGATGACGACCGTCGGGTCCTTCAGCAGCATGCGGGCGATCGCCAGCCGCTGCTTCTCGCCGCCCGACATGCGGTAGCCGCGCTCGCCGACCACGGTGTCGTAGCCGTCCGGCAGGCGCTCGATCATGTCGTAGATCTGGGCGGCCCGGCAGGCGTCGTCGACCTCGGCCGGGGTGGCCGACGGCCGGGCGTAGCGCAGGTTGTTGCCGATCGTGTCGTGGAACAGGTGCGGGTCCTGCGACACCACGCCGATCACCCGGCGCAGCGACGCCTGGGTGACGTCGCGCACGTCGACGCCGTCGACCCGCACCGCGCCCTCGGTCACGTCGTACAGCCGGGGGACGAGGTTCGACAGCGTGGTCTTCCCCGACCCCGACGGTCCGACGAGCGCCACCAGCTGGCCGGGTTCGATCGCGGCGTTGACGCCCCGCAGCACGTAGCCGCCGTCGCGGCCGTTGCCCGACGGCGCCGCCACGGTGGGGTCGAGCTCGAGGGTCGCCACCAGCGGCTCCGACGGGTAGCGGAACCACACCTCGTCGAACTCGATGCGCCCCTCGACCCCGGTCAGGTCGCGGGCCCCGGGCCGGTCGGCGATCGGGTTGGGGGCGTCGAGCACCTCGAACACCCGCTCGAACGACACGATGGCGCTCATGAAGTCGACCCGGGCGTTGGTGAGCGAGGTGAGCGGCCCGTACAGGCGGGTCACGTAGGCGGCCAGGGCGACCAGGGTGCCCAGCGAGATCGACCCGTCGACCACCAGCAGCCCACCCAGCCAGTACACGGCGGCGGTGGCGATGGCCCCGACGAGCCCGAGGGCGATGAAGAACGTGCGGCCGTAGAGCGCCGCCTTGATGCCGGTCGCCCGCACCTTGTCGGCCCGGCCGGCGAACTCCGCGTGCTCGTCCTCGGGCCGGCCGAACAGCTTGACCAGCAGCGCCCCGGCCACGTTGAGCCGCTCGGTCATGACCGCGCTCATCGAGGCGTTGAGGTTCATCTGGTCGCGGGTGATGGCCTGGAGCCGGCGCCCGACCCGCTTGGCGGGGAAGATGAACAGCGGCAGGGCGACGAGCGCCAGCAGCGTCAGCCGCCACTCGAGCACGAGCATCGCCGCCAGCACGGTGCCGAGCGTGATCACGTTCGACACGATCGACCCGAGCGTCCCGGTGAGCGCCCGCTGTGCACCGATCACGTCGTTGTTGAGGCGGCTGGTGAGGGCGCCGGTCTGGGTGCGGGTGAAGAACGCCAGCGGCATCTCCTGCACGTGGTCGAACACGGCGACCCGCAGGTCGTAGATCACGCCCTCGCCGATGTGCGACGACAGCCAGCGCTCGGCCAGCGCCAGCGCCGCGCTGGCGATAGCGGCGGCCACCGCCAGCACGCCGAGCCAGTGCAGCGGGCCGAGGTTGTCGGACGACGACTGCGCCTCGGGGATGGCGGTGTCGATGATCTGGCGGAACAGCAGCGGCGGGACGACGCCGATCAGCGCCTGCAGGGCGAGCACGCCCACGAAGCCGATCAGCATCGTGCGGTAGGGCCGGGCGAAGCGCAGGACGCGCACGAGGATCTTCCGGTCGAAACGGACGTCGCCGAGCTGGCTCGGGTCCGCGCCGAGAAGGCCGCCACGCCCGCCTGTTCGCATTCCACCAGGAGGCATGGGGGGAGGCTACGGCGCCACCGTCGAGTCGGATGTCTGACGGGTCGTCAGATACTGTCGAGCCCTGTGGACCTACGGGACAGCGACGAGGACCGGGCCTTCCGCGAGGAGGTGCGGACGTTCCTCGAGGAGAGCCTGGGCGGCGACTTCCAGGTCGTCAGAGGGCGCGGCGGCCCCGGCGACGAGCACGTCCTGTTCGACGAGCGGCTCGCCTGGGAGCGCCACCTCGGCCGCCACGGCTGGACCTGCGTCGCCTGGCCCAAGGAGCACGGTGGCCGGGGTCTGTCGCTGCGCCAGCAGGTGGTCTACTTCGAGGAGTACGCCCGGGCCGGGGGGCCGGGGCGCATCGGCATCGTCGGCGAGGGGCTGATCGGCCCCACGCTGATCGCCTTCGGATCGCCCGAGCAGCAGCGCCGCTTCCTGCCGGGCATCGTCGCCGGCGAGGAGCTGTGGTGCCAGGGGTACTCCGAGCCGGACGCCGGCAGCGACCTGGCCAACATCCAGACCCGGGCCGTCCGCGACGGCGACGACTGGGCGATCACCGGCCAGAAGGTGTGGACGTCGCTGGCCCACTGGGCCGACTGGTGCTTCGTCCTGGCCCGCACCTCGCCGGTCGAGGCGGGCGGCCGCAAGCACCACGGCATCTCCTACCTGCTGGTGCCCATGCGGCAGGACGGCATCGAGATCCGGCCCATCGTGCAGCTGACCGGCGACAGCGAGTTCAACGAGGTCTTCTTCGACGGCGCCCGGGCCGCGGCCACCGACGTGGTGGGCGCGGAGGGCGACGGCTGGCGGGTGGCGATGGGCACGCTCGCCTTCGAGCGGGGCGCCTCGACATTGGGCCAGCAGCTCAACTTCCGCTTCGAGCTCGACGCCATCGTCTCGTTGGCGCGGCGGGACGACCCCGTGGTCCGGCAGCGGCTGGCGCAGGCGCACGTCGACTTGGAGATCATGCGGCTCAACGCCCTGCGATCGACCCCGCGGACGGATGCGATCAACAAGCTCTACTGGGCGACGGTGCACCGGTCGCTGGGCGAGCTGGCGGTCGACGTCCTGGGCGCGGCCGCCACGGTCGACCCCGACGAGCGGCTGCAGCGGCTGTTCCTCTTCAGCCGGGCCGACACGATCTACGGCGGGTCCAACCAGATCCAGCGCAACATCATCGGCGAGCGAGTCCTCGGACTACCCAAGGAGCCACGTTGAGCGAGCGTCCGTCCGCAATGACGAAGCCTCCGACAGAGCCGGCCGGGCGGGACCTCCTCGCGGGGAAGGTCGCCGTCGTGACGGCGGCGGCGGGGACCGGGATCGGCCACGCCACCGCGCGGCGGTTCCTCCAGGAGGGGGCGACCGTGGTGATCAGCGACGCCCACCAACGGCGGCTCGCCGAGGCGGCCGACGAGCTGACCGAGCTGGGCGGCGGGACGGCGCCGTTGGCGGTGCCGTGCGACGTGACCGTCGAGGAGCAGGTGCAGGACCTGTTCGCCGCCGCCGTCGAGGCCCACGGGCAGATCGACGTGGTGGTGAACAACGCCGGGCTCGGCGGCACCACCCACCTGGTCGACATGACCGACGAGCAGTGGTTCAAGGTGCTCGACGTGACGTTGACCGGCACGTTCCGCTGCACCCGGGCGGCGCTGCGGCTGCTCGGCGCCCAGGGGTCGGGCGTGATCGTCAACAACGCCTCGGTGCTGGGCTGGCGGGCGCAGGAGGGCCAGGCCCACTACGCCGCCGCCAAGGCCGGGGTGATGGCCCTCACCCGCTGCGCCGCGGTCGAGGCCGCGCCGTTGGGCGTCCGGGTGAACGCCGTGGCGCCCAGCCTGGCCATGCACCCGTTCCTGGCCAAGGTCACCAGCGACGGGCTGCTCGAAGAGCTGGCGGAGCGCGAGGCGTTCGGCCGGCCGGCCGAGGTGTGGGAGATCGCCACCGTGATCGCCTTCCTGGCCAGCGACTACTCGACGTACATGACCGGTGAGGTCGTGAGCGTCAGCTCCCAGCACCCGTGAAGCTGTCCGACGTTCCCGGCGCGGTCGGGCGCGACCTGGGCGCCACCGACTGGGTGGAGGTGACGCCGGCGCAGGTCGACGACTACGTCGCGGCGACGGGTGACTCGGACGGCGACGTCCCGCCGCTGCTGCTCCTCGCCCTCACCAACCTCTTCATGCCGCAGCTGTTCGCGGTCGACGACGCCGCGATGGGCGTCAACTACGGAACCGGCGAGGTGCGGTTCCCCGCACCGGCAGCCGTCGGGACCCGGGTCCGGGCCCGGGCCGAGCTGGTCGCCTGCGACGATGTGCGCGGCGGCATCCAGACGACCGTCCGGATCACGGTCGAAGCTGAGGGCGTCGACGCACCGGTGTGCGTGGTCGACGCCCTCAGCCGCTGGCTCGTCTGAGCCGTAGCCCTAGTTCGTCGCCGGGGTGAGGGCCTCGGGGGCGTCGTCCTCGGCGTCGTCGGTGGCGTCTTCCTCCGCCGGTTCGGCGCCGTTGGTCGAGACCTCGGCACCCGTGCCGCGGAGGCGCTTCACCAGGACGTACATCGAGGCGGTGGCCAGGATGTAGGCGAGGATGCCGGCCACGAACGTCCAGATGATCCCGAAGAACAGGGCGATCACGGTGGCGAACACCGAGGCGACCACCGACATGGCGCCGTTGATGCCCCACAGGAACGCGGTGGGCGAGTCCTCGTCGGTCGACGCCATCCGCATGCCGATCGAGAACGGCATGCCCATGAAGAACGCCATCGGCGCCAGCAGACCGACCGACACGGCGATGCGGACCGGGGTGGTGCGGTCGGCGAACTGCTCGATCAGCTCGGGCGTGACCAGACCGAACACCAGCGCCACGCCCAGCAGCACCAGCAGCGGGATCAGCAGCGACATGGGTCTGTCGATCTTGGTGATCCGGTCGACCAGCATCGACCCGATGCCGCTGAAGATCAGCACGGTGAAGAGCACCACGGTCAGCGCGTACGTCGGATGGCCGAGGAACGTGCTCAATCGCATCAGCTGCGAGATCTCGACCATCAGGAACCCGAGGCCGATGCCGCAGAAGTACAGGTACTGGGGAGTGCGGCCCTTGTGCCGGGTGCGCCGCCCGATCTGGAACAGCGGCCCGCCGATGCAGACCGCCGCCAGCAGGAGCACCGCCACCGCCAGGGAGGCGAGCACGACCACCGAGCGGAACACCTGCTTGTTGGCCGGCAGGTCCTGCCGGATGACGTTGCCCATGTCGGCCATCTGGAAGAAGAACGGCTTGTCGTCGGTGGGCGGCGAGATGTCGGCCTTCACCACGTCGAGGTTCGGCCCGGGCCCGCCCGGCTCGACCAGCGGGGCGAACGGGAACTCGTCGTTGGCGAAGTCCGGCCCGAGCACCGGACTGAACTCCATGTCCTCGGCGATGTCGCCCACTGTGGCGAGCTGGTCCTGTGTGAAGGGCTCCTGGCTCACCATGATCGTGCCGACGGTGGCGCCCACCGGGCCCTCGGGCGGGCCTTCGTAGATGAGGATGTGGTCCCGCGGGTTCTCGACGCCGCGGTCGGTCAGCACCTGCGACGCCAGCGCCGTCGTCCGCAGCATCTCCAGCGGCTCGGGGTTCTCGTGCCGGAACCAGCGGGAGACCGACAGGATCCCGTCGCCGCTGAGCTTGTCGAGGAACGTGTTCCAGGCGTCGGTGGTGTAGAGCGAGTTCTCGCTGAGGGCGAAGGCACCGGCCGACGTGGCCGCCCACGTGTCGATCAGCGAGATCTGGATCGTGTCGAACTCGTCGGACGTGCGGGTGATGTAGCTGCGGGCCTCGTCGTTGTGCAGTTCGAGGCCCTCGATCTCGTCGAGGTTGGTGAAGTCGCCGTAGGTGTCGGTGACGAGGTCGAGGATGTTGTCGTTGATCTCGATGCCGTCGATGTGGTCGGCACCGAACTCGGCGGCCGACAGCACGTCGCGCCCGCCGCCCACGCCGATGATCGCGGCCCGGTCGAAGTCCGGCCCCTCCTGCGCCCAGTAGGCGAGGTTGGAGATGTCGTAGCGGAGGAAGTCGGTCTGGTCGGGGTCGCCGTCGTAGCCGGTCATCACCGTGCCGGCGGTGCTGTCGATCAGCATCGACAGCTGCCGCGCCTGCAGGTCCTCCGGCATCGTGTCGCTGAGACCGTTGCCGAAGGGGTCGCCGAACGCCGCGGGGTCGCCGTCGACCGTGACCCGGGAGAAGGCGTTCCACGTGTCGTCGCGGTGCTTGGTGTCCTTCTCCTCCTTCGTGTAGAGGATCTTCACGAAGGGCTTGTTGCGGGCGTGGAGGGCGTCGTTGCCGAAGGCGCCGAGCAGCAGCAGCACGGTGACGCCGCCGGCCAGCACCATGCCCTTGAGCTCCTTGGCGTCGACGGCGAAGAGGAACGCGCCGATCGCGGCGACGGCCGCCACCAGGATCACGAGGCTGGGGCCGTCGAAGTAGTTGAACGCCAGCACCAGGAGGAGACAGCCCAGGCCGGCGCCGATGAGGTCGGCGGCGTAGAGCCGGTTGACCTTGTCACCGAACTTCGTGAGGGCCAGGCACACCACCACGCCGGCGCAGACGAACGGGATCGCGATGATCACGCACGTCCAGAACACCGCGGCCATGGCGCCGGCGTTGGCCTCCACCCGGAAGTTGATCGACAGCTGAGTGGAGATCGCCACCACGATGAACAGCGAGTAGGCCAGGGCGTAGCGCCACATCTGGCCCTTGACCCGCTCCTCGGTGAACCACTGCGGCCGCTGGTGGACGAGCAGCGCCCCCGCCGTGGTGCCGAACAGCGCCACCGAGATGGCGACGAAGGCGAAGTGGTACCACATGGTCACGCTGAAGATCCGCGTCAGCACGATCTCGTAGGCCAGCGTCGTCAACGTCAGGACGAAGAGCCCCGCGTAGGTGGCCGGCCGGGCACGGAGGCCCGGGGCAGCAGCGGTTGACATTCGAAGAAAGACCCCCAGTGCGTCCTGCCGCGAACTGGTCCGGCAGAAGTAACGGCAGGTAACTGATTAGCCGACGCGGCGGATGCGCGCCACCGAACTCGGCGATGGTAGGCGCTCGGTCACGACTCGTGCGCGAAATCGCGGCGAACGCTGGCTGGTGAGCGATGAACGGTGGGCGGCGGCCACCCGACCCGAAATTTCGACAGAGGCGGTCGCCATGGCGCCGGCTCTGTCGAAGTTTCGGAGGTCAGTGGCTCAGGATCACCGCGGAGCCGTGGCCGAAGAGGCCCTGGTTGGCGGTCAGGCCGACGGCGGCGCCGGGCACCTGGCGGTCGCCGGCCTGGCCCCGCAGCTGCCACGCGACCTCGCACACCTGGGCCAGCGCCTGGGCGGGGACGGCCTCGCCGAAGCTCGCCAGGCCGCCCGAGGGGTTCACCGGGATGCGGCCGCCCAGCGACGTCTCGCCGTTGCGCACCAGCCGCTCGGCCTCGCCGGGCTTGCACAGCCCGATGTCTTCGTACCAGTCGAGCTCGAGCGCGGTCGACAGGTCGTACACCTCGGCCAGGGCCAGGTCGTCGGGGCCGAGGCCCGCCTCCTCGTAGGCCGCCTGGGCGATAGCGCCCCGGAAGCCGATCTCGGGGGCGGCGACCGCGACGGTCGAGTCGGTGGCGATGTCGGGCAGGTCGACGACCGTCTTCGGGAACGTCGGCGTGACCGTGGCGACCGCCCGCAGCCGGATCGGCTTCGTCTCCTGGAGCCGGTGGCGCGCGTAGTCGGCCGACGTGAGGACGATGGCGGCGCCGCCGTCGGACGTGGCGCAGATGTCGAGCAGGTGCAGCGGGTCGCTCACGATCGGCGACGCCAGCACCTCGTCGACGGTGACCGCCTTGCGGTAGCGGGCGTTGGGGTTGGCCAGCCCGTGGCGGGAGTTCTTCACCTTCACCTTGGCGAAGTCCTCGACGGTGGCGCCGTGCAGCTCGATGCGGCGGCGGGCGTAGAGGCCGAAGTAGGCGGGGTTGGTGGCGCCCAGCAGCCGGAACCGCAACCAGTCGGCGTCGTCGGGGCGGTCGCCGGCGTTGGGGGCGAGGAAGCCCTTGGGTGTGGTGTCGGCCCCGACCACCAGGGCGACGTCGCACAGGCCCGCCAGGATGCGGGCGCGGGCCGTGTCGAGCGCCTGGGCGCCGGTGGCGCAGGCGGCGTAGCTGGTGGCCACCCGGGCGCCGTTCCAGCCCAGCGCCTGGGCGAAGGTGGCGCCGGCGACGTAGCCGGGGTAGCCGTTGCGGACGGTCTCGCCGCCGACCACGTAGCCGACGTCCTTCCACTCGATCCCGGCGTCGGCCAGCGCAGCTCGCGCCGCGGCCACGCCGTAGGTGGTGAAGCTGTGGCCCCACTTGCCCCAGGGGTGCATGCCCACTCCGGCGACGACGACGTCAGACATGAGCGGGCCTCCAGCGCCAGGTGAGGTACGTGGTGTCGGTGTCGGCGTCGGTGTAGAGAGGCTCGACCACGAGTTCGACCGGCGCGCCGATCGCCAGGTCGCCGGTGCCGTAGCCGTCGGCCACCTGGCCGAGGACCACCATGCCCTCGCCGTCGAGCTCCACCGCGGCGAGCGCGAACGGCTCGTACGGGTCGTGGCGGGGGATGTAGGGGGGCGGCGGCTGGTAGCGGGCGTCGGTGTAGGACCAGACGTGGCCGGTGCGGGGCAGCTCCACCTCGTCGAGCTCCTCGCCGGCGCAGGCGGGGTTGCGGCAGAAGGTGGTCTCCCGGGGGAAGAACGCGGTGCCGCACGTCCGGCACCGGGTGCCCAGCAGCGCCGGTCGCTCCCCGGTGGTGAACCACCCCTCGATCGCCGGCACGACGGTGCTCACCATCCAGCCCTCCAAGGATCTGACGATGTGTCAGATAAGTCTCGCATAGGTCTGCGGTTTGGAGCGACTCCTGGCCCGGTGGTAGGAAAACTCGACTGACGCGCGCCGAAGGTCAGGTTTTGGAGGACCAAATTTCCACCATGCTGGACGGTTTGACGAAGTCCGAGCGCGAAGCGCTCAAGGCGATCTACCGCTTCACCCGTGACGGGTCGGAGGCGCACACGGGCGCGCTCGCCGAGTCGCTCGGCCTGTCGCCCGGCACCGTCACCACGCTGGTGAAGCGGCTCGCCGACCGGGGGCTCGTCGACCACCGCCCCTACCAGGGCGTCAGCTTCACCGACGCCGGGCGCCGCGCCGCCATCGCCGCCATCCGGCGCCACCGGATCGTGGAGCGCTTCCTCGCCGACATGCTGGGCTACGCCTGGAACCAGGCCGACGCCCTGGCCGTCAGCTTCGAACACGACCTGCCCGCCGAGGTGGTCGACCGCCTGTACGTGGCGCTCGACCGCCCCAAGACCTGTCCGCACGGCTTCGCCATCCCCGACGAAGCCGACCGTGACCTGCCCGAGACACCCCAGCTGTACGACCTCGCCGTCGGCGACGTCGCCCGGGTGGCCGTCTCCGGCAGCACGGAGAACGAGATCGTCACCTTCCTCGAAGATCTCGGCGTGGTGCCGGGTGCCGAGGTCAGGGTGATCGAGAAGCACCCGTTCGACGGCCCGCTCGTGGTCGAGGTGGCGGGCCAGACCCGCACCCTGGGGGAACGGGTCGCACGTCAGGTGTACGTAACACGTACTCTCCGCACCCGCGCCGACGCCGCAACCGGCACCTGAGTCAACGACGACATCGAGATAGACAGAGGGAAAGAGACCTATGTCCGCACTGTTCGCCGCTGAAGGCGGCTTCCAGGACTTCACTCTCCGGGGAGGGGAGTGGTTCGTCCTCGTGGGCTCCGCCCTGACCGCGCTCCTCGCTCTGGGCGTGGGCCTCGTGCTCATGCAGAGCGTGCTGAAGGCGGACCAGGGCTCGCCCACCATGATCGACATCGCCAAGGCGATCCAGGAAGGCGCGCAGGCCTACCTGCGACGCCAGTTCCGCACGATCGGGTACATCCTCGTGCCGTTGGCGATCATCGTGTTCGTCACCTCGGTGGCGGTCGAGAAGTCCGACGGCACCGAGGCGCTCTCGTTCTTCGAGTCCGGCCTCTTCCGGACGCTGGCCTTCCTGGCCGGCGGCATCATGTCCGGCCTCACCGGCTTCATCGGCATGGGCCTGGCCGTGCGGGGCAACGTCCGCACCGCGGCCGCGGCACGCGGCGGCAAGATGGGCCCGGCGCTCGACGTCGCCTTCAAGACCGGCGGCGTGGCCGGCATGTTCTGCGTCGGCCTGGGCCTGATCGGCGCCACCACCATCGTGATGCTGTTCCAGAACACGGCGTCGGCGATCCTCATCGGCTTCGGCTTCGGCGGTTCGCTGCTGGCGCTGTTCCTGCGGGTCGGTGGCGGCATCTTCACCAAGGCGGCCGACGTCGGCGCCGACCTGGTCGGCAAGGTCGAGGCCGGTATCCCCGAGGACGACCCCCGCAACCCCGCCACCATCGCCGACAACGTGGGCGACAACGTGGGCGACTGCGCCGGCATGGCCTCGGACCTGTTCGAGTCCTACGAGGTCACCCTGGTCGCCTCGATCATCCTGGGTGTGCCCGCCTTCCAGCGGATCTTCCCGGACAACCCCGGCCTGTGGGCCGCAGGTGCCATGTTCCCGCTGGCCGCCCGGGCCATCGGCGTGCTCGCCTCGATCGTGGGCGTCTTCATGGTGAAGGCCCGTGAGTCCGACAAGTCGGCCATGGCCCCCATCAACCGCGGCTTCCTCACCGCCGGCGTCCTCACCGTGCTCGGCACGCTGGCCGTGGCGCTCGTCTACGTGGGCAGCCCCGAAGGCGAGATCAGCGACGTCGGCCTGCGCATGTTCGGCGCCGTCGTGATCGGCCTCGTGCTGGCCCAGGTCGCCAGCCGCATCACCGAGTACTTCACCTCGACCGAGACGAAGCCGGTGCAGGAGATCGCCGACGCCACCGAGACCGGCCCGGCCACCACGGTGCTGGCGGGTACGGCATCGGGCCTCGAGTCGTCGGTGTGGGCGATCCTCGCCATCGCCGTCGCCATCGCGGCGGCCATCGGCCTGGGCGGCGGCGACACGCAGTTCTCGCTGTACCTGGTCGCCCTGTGCGGCATGGGCATGCTGGCCACCACCGGCGTGGTCGTGTCCGAGGACACGTTCGGCCCGGTGGCCGACAACGCCGCCGGCATCGCCGAGATGTCGGGCGAGTTCCACGGCGAGGCCGAGCGGGTCATGGTGTCGCTCGACGCCGTGGGCAACACCACCAAGGCTGTCACCAAGGGCTTCGCCATCGGCTCCGCGGTGATCGCCGCGGTGGCCCTGTTCGCCAGCTTCATCGAGATCGCCGCCGACGAGGTGGTGCCCAACGACCTCTTCGAGGCGGCGAAGAACACCGCCGGCGGCGTGTTCAGCCTCGTGCCGATCAACGTGGCCGATCCCAAGGTCTTCATCGGCCTGCTCATCGGCGGCGCGGTGCCGTTCCTGTTCTCGTCGCTGGCCATCCGGGCCGTCGGCCGCACCGCCGGTGTGGTCGTCCAGGAGGTCCGCAACCAGTTCGCCGACGGCAAGATCATGTCGGGCGAGAAGAAGCCGGACTACGCGCCGGTCATCGACATCTGCACCACGGCCTCGCTCCGCGAGCTGGCCACCCCGGCCCTGCTGGCCGTGCTCACCCCGGTCATCATCGGCTTCGGCATCGGCTACACGGCACTGGGTGCGTTCCTGGCCGCGGTGATCCTGGTCGGCCAGCTCATGGCCAACTACCTGTCCAACGCCGGTGGTGCGTGGGACAACGCCAAGAAGTACATCGAGGACGGCCACCACGGCGGCAAGGGGTCCGAGGCGCACCACGCCGCGGTCATCGGCGACACCGTCGGCGACCCGTTCAAGGACACCGCCGGTCCGGCCCTCAACCCGCTCATCAAGGTGATGAACCTGGTGTCGCTGCTGATCCTGCCGGCTGTCATCAGCCTGTCGGACGTCGACAGCGAGAACTGGTTGAAGACGACGCCAGAGCCCGCAGGCTTCGCCATCGCCGGTGTGGCGCTGGCCGTCCTGCTCGGTGCCATCGCCTTCTCGAAGCGCGCCGGCGCCGGCATCGCCACCGACGGCGACGGGAGCACCAACGGCACCAGCCCGTCGGGCTCCACGGGCTCGCAGCCCGCCGTGGCCGCCGCGTCCGCCGCTGAGTGAGATAGCGGCTACGTAACGCTGTATCGACTGCGCCGGTCAGACGGCCAACGCTTCTGGCCGGCGCAGTCTTCGAACTCGGGGGAGGGGGTACCTGGATGCCAGTGCAGTTCGACCTGTCCGGCAAAGTCGCGCTGGTGACCGGGGGAACCCGTGGTGTCGGGCGGGGTATCGCCGAGGCGTTCCTCGCGGCAGGGGCCGAGGTGATCGTCTGCGCCCGCAACGCGCCGGCCCGGCCGCCGTCGTTCGAGGACCGCGAGGCCACGTTCCTGGCGACCGACGTGCGCGACTGGGACGACATCGGGCGGGCCGTCGCCGTCGCCGTGGGCCGCTACGGGCGGCTTGACGCCGTCGTGAACAACGCCGGCGGGTCGCCCCCGGCCGCGGCCGCCACCGCGTCGCCGCGGTTCTCGTCGGCCATCATCACCTTGAACCTGATCTCGCCGCTGCTGGTCACCCAGCGGGCCAACGAGGTGATGCAGGACCAGGAGTCCGGCGGCTCGATCGTCAACATCGCATCCCTGTCGGGCATGCGGCCGTCGCCCGGCACCGCGGCCTACGGCGCCGCCAAGGCCGGGCTCATCAACCTCACCGAGAGCCTGGCCGCCGAGTTCGCCCCCAAGGTGCGGGTGAACTGCGTGACGGCCGGGGCCATCGCCACCGAGGAGCTGCACCAGCGCTTCGGCGGCGACATGTACTTCGACGCCGTGGCGAAGACCGTCCCGATGGGGCGGATGGGCACCCCCGGCGACGTCGCCCAGGCGTGCCTGTTCCTGACGTCGGACGCCGCGTCGTTCGTCACCGGGGCCAACCTGGTGGTCCACGGCGGGGGCGACGATCCGCCGCCCGCCCAGCCCGACCCGGCTTGAGGGTCCGCGCTCCGCGCTGCACCGGGTTGTAGCTTCGACTCCCTGGGTCTGAGCTAGGGGAGTGAGAACGGGTGGACGGCAAGTGTTTCGCGCGTCGGCTGAGTGCCGCCGCGCTGCTGGTGTTGTTGTCGGGGTGCAGCGGCGGGGGAGGCGAGGCCGAGCAGCGGTCCGAGTCGCAGGAGGAGCAACCTGACGACGACGATTCCCGGGGCGCTCCCGGGGAGGACGGGTCCGACTCCGACGACGAGTCGCCGTCGAGCACGGACGAGGAGTCGCCCCCCGACGCCGATCCCGATGCCGAGACCGCGGTCCGGCAGGCCTACGTCGACTACCAGACGATGTTCGAGCGGCTGGTGATCGAACCCGACTCGGACGACCCCGAGATCGAGCAGCTCACCTCGGGCGACGAGCTGAACCACGTGGTCGACGTGCTCACCCGCTACGAGACCCGCAACCAGGCCGTCGAGTTCGGCACCCGCCAGGAGCACAACGTGTTCGACGTCCAGCTCCACACCAACGGTCGCACCGCCGTGGTGCTCGACTGCAACGTGTCCGACGCCCGGGTGGTCAACGCCTCGACGCGGGGGGTCCTCAGCCGCGACCCCGAGGGCGGGGCGGCCAACGTCGTCACCGCCACGGTCGTGCTGTCCGACGACGCCTGGACGGTCGACGCCACCGACGCCATCCCCCTCCAGCCGGGGCAGGGCTGCGGCCCCGACGGCGTGATCCGCGGTTCCTGAGCCCGGAATCCGCTGCGGGCGGCGGCAGGTGCCTTCGTAGCCTGCGGGCTATGTCGTCGTCCGAGGCTCCTGCCGGTCCGCCGTCCGTCCGCACGACCGTGCGCCGCATCGCCGAGCGGGCGTCGTACGACCCGGCGTCGGCCCACGCCATCCTCGACGAGGGGCTGGTGTGCCACGTCGGCCTGGTGACCGACGACGGACCGGTGGTCATCCCCACCCTCTACGCCCGTGACGGCGACCGGCTGCTGCTGCACGGCTCGGTGGCCAGTCGGCTCCTACGGGGTGCGACCGACGGCCCCGTCTGCGTCACGGTCACGCTGGTCGACGGGCTGGTGCTGGCCCGCTCGGCGTTCCACCACGCGGTGAACTACCGGTCGGTGGTCGTCTTCGGGCAGGCCGAGCGCATCGACGACCCGGAGGAGAAGCGGGCCGCGCTCGACGTGCTGGTCGAGGCGCTGGTGCCCGGGCGCACGGCCGACGCCCGCCGGCCGAACGACGTGGAGCTGCGCCAGACGGCGGTACTGGCCCTCCCGCTCCACGAGGTGTCGGTGAAGGTGCGCGACGGCGGTGCCAAGGACGAGCCCGAGGACCTGGACCTTCCGGTCTGGGCCGGCGTCCTGCCGCTGCCGGTGGTGCCGGGCGCTGCCGTGCCAGACCCCCTCCAGCCGGCCGCCCTCCCGACCCCGGACTACGTCCTCGGCTACCGCCGTCGCTGACCTTCAGACGAAATGTGCACGGGAACGCACGATTTCCGTGCGTTCCCGTGCACATTTCGGGTGGGGTGAACAGATTCAGGGATCGCCGACGTTGAGGCGGGCGGTCTCCGACGTCACGTCGCAGCGGCGGTTCTCGCGGAGGCAGAGGTCGACCTCCCGGGCGATGTGGTCCTGGTCCCAGGCCATGACGGCGTCGCCGTGGCCGCCGGTGGTGGGGCCGGACGCCAGGGTGAGCGGGGTGCCGGCGGGCGTCGACGGGTAGCGGATGTCGACGCGCAGTTGGGGGAGCAGCACCGGGTGGTCGCCGGGACAGGCGCCGTCGTCACCCAGAGCCGCCAGGTGCGAGCGGTGGTCGTCGGAGCCGAGGTGATCGCCGTCCCAGCAGGGCGGGAACATCAGCCGCAGCAACAGGAACGGCGACCGCTCGCACGGCTGCGGCACCGGCGACGTCGCCTCCGCCAGCCCGCACGACCAGGC
>DATHJB010000153.1 GCA_035316325.1 Acidimicrobiales bacterium | reverse complement strand
ATGTCGACCAGCGCGTCCGCGCGCCGCTCCGCCGGCGACCGCTCCGGCTCGCCCTCCACATCGTCAGTGGACGCCAACCGCAACGCGGTCTCGGTGATCGCCCCGGCTTCGGGGTCCAACGACCCGGAGAGCTCCCGGCGGCCGTTCATCGTCCGCGACAGGTGCAGCCGGCGTTCCGGACGCGCGGGCTCCGGGTCGGTGGGGTCGATCAGCGAGTCCTTCGCTGCCTGCGCCCAGGCCTGCATCGCCGTGGCCACATCACTCACGGACATCGCCGCCAGCGTCGGCACCAGATCGGGTTCGGCCCACGCGAACAACGGGGTGATGGCGTCGTTGAGGTTCACCACGATCGCCTGCACCTGGCCCGACGACAGCGTCCCGTTCCGGTAGGCCTCGGCCAACACCGGCAGATCACCCAACCGCCGCGCCGTCCGCGCCATCCCATGAGCATTCCGAGCGCTGCAACCCGTCGACTTGAGCCAGGCCGTCATGTTCACCGCACCCGACTCGCGCCACCCTTCGGCGCGGTCGAAGTCGCCCACTGCGGTGGTGACGGTGGCGTGCAGTCGGTCGAGCAGACCCAGGCAGTCGGTCAGGGCGACCGGATCGACGGGGATGACGAGCTCCCAGATCGCTGTCGCCAGTGTGTCTCTGACCGTCTCGTACATACGTCGTACCGTACATGTGTTCCCCTCCCATAACCACCGTTTTCCGGGGCTTTTCGCGAGCGACCTAAGGGGTGAGGATGACCTTGCCGGGGAGGCTCCCGGTCGACTTGGCCAGGAAGGCTTCCCTCGCCTCGGGCAAGGGGTAGACCGCGGTGACCTGGGGATGTAGCTCGCCGGAGTCGACGCGGCGGGCCAGGTCCGCCAGCTGGGCGCGGTCGGGTTCGCGGACGAAGTAGATGCCGTCGGGGGTCGGAGGGGGCGAGACGATGGAGACCAGCACCCCTCCCTCGCGGACGACGGCCGCGGAGCGGGCGAGGATGTCGCCGCCGATGGTGTCGAACACCACGTCGACGCCCCGGACGACCGACTCGAACGGCTCGGCGTCGAGGTCGACGAAGCGGACCGCGCCCAGGGACAGAACCAGGTCCCGCGCCGACGCCCGGCCCGTGCCGATCGCCTTGGCCCCCAGCGCCCGAGCGAGCTGCACCGCCAGGCTCCCCACACCGCCCGCCGCTCCGTGGACCAGCACCGTCTGCCCCGCGTTCAGCCGGCCGTGCACGCACAGCGCCTGCCACGCCGTCAGCCCTGCCTGGGGCAGCGCGGCCGCGCCCACGAAGTCGACCGTCGCCGGCTTCAGGGCCAGGTTGCGGGCCTCGATCGCCAGGTACTCGGCGGCGGCGCCGTCGCGAAAGGGATCCGAGAGCCCGAACACCTCGTCACCCACCGAGAACCCTGTGGTCCCCCACCCCAGCGCCGCCACCACGCCCGCCACCTCGTGGCCCGGGACCGTCGGCGTGCGGGGCCGGCCGGCCCGGTCGACCCAGGTGCCCGGCCACTCGAGCTCGTTCGGGGTGATGCCGCACGCCCGCACCTCGACCAGCACGTCGCCCGCCGCCGGCACCGGGTCCGGAGCGTCCTCGTAGACGAGCCCGTCGAGTCCGTCGAGTCCCACCCGGTCGTGGATGCGCACAGCCTTCATGGAGGGACGAACCTACCGGGCTACTCCTTCAGGAAGAGGGACGGGCCCGGGTCGGTGAAGGTGGCCACGCCGTCGCCGGAGGCGGTGAAGTCGTCGGTCTCGTGGCCGGCCCAGTCCTCGATCGGCTCGCCGTCGGACGACAGGTGCTGGTAGGCCGTGCCGTTCCACCCGAAGACGTAGACCGTCGTGGGCGACGCGTAGGGCGCGTACGGCTCGAACGCCCCACCGGAAGCCAGCTGCTTCTCCATCCGGTTGCCGTAGAAGACGTTGCGCGGCCCGGTCGCCCCCGACCACTTCACGGCCTTCTGCCCCGCGCCCCACCAGATCGGGTACCAGGCGGAGTCGTCGGCCTCGTCGCCCGAGCCGCCCTCCCCGCCGCAGTTGGCGGTGCACGACCCGGGCCGGTGCTCGTACGGCACCCGCACGGTGTTCCGTTCGAACAGGTTGTCCCGCTCCCAGCCGCCGTGCAGGTTGAGGTCGGAGTCGGTGTCGTTGCCGATGAACACGTTGCCCGACGCCGACCACTGGAACGTGGCGTGGCGCAACCCCCGCAGCACGTTGCCGGCGTACAGCGAGTCCCACACCCGGGACCCTCGCAGGTAGCCGTTGCCGCCCTTGCCCTTGTTCCAGGAGCCCTCGAACCAGTTGCCCACGATCGAGAGGTTCTTGGCCTCCTCGGTGACGACCGGGTGCGAGCCGGTCATGTAGCTGGCCGTGTCGCGCACCCACCCGTCGACCGCCCACTTGAACACGATCCCGTGCATCTCGTAAGCGGGCGCCAGGTTGCCGTACTCGTGCTCCGCGTCGGCCGGGTCGCCGTCGGGGATCACCTGGCCGAAGTGGAAGCCCTCGAAGCCCACGCCCACCACCGGGTCGACCAGCGGCGACGCCTTCGACTCGTAGGTGTCGCCCTCGATCTCGTCGGACCCGTCGGACGTCGAGTCGACCGGCACGTCGAACTCCAGGGGCTTGTCCAGCGTGACCGTGTGCTCGTCCTCGTCGACCGCCGCGATCGTGAAGATCTGCTGGCGCATGTGGAGGTTCTGCAGGTCGAAGTCGGTGGGCAGCGCCGACTGCTGATCGTAGAAATCCCGCGAGTTGGCGGCCCGGATGTTGACCCAGCCGCCGACGGTGAAGTCGTCCAGGTCGGCGCCCTCGTCGAGGTGGACGACCGTGTCGCCGGCCACCGCCGAGAAGCGGTCGTCGCCGGGCTCCTCCCCCAGCTCGACCCCGGCCTTCCAGTGGACGTTGACCGTGCCCTCGAAGATGTCGCGCCGGTCGTCGGGTGCCGAGTCGTAGGCCGCCCGGTAATCCTCGTCGACCTCCCGCGACTGCACCCGGAAGAGGCCGCGACCGGGCCACAGCCAGCCGCCCTTGCCGTCCCTGTGGGTCATGCCGTCCTCGTCCCAGTCGCCGCCGTCGTCGGTGAGGGCGTCGTAGGCGGTGGACTCGTCGGGGCGGAAGACGATGCGGGTGCCCGACGCCGGGTCGGAGCCCGCACCCCGGATCACCAGGTAGTCGGCGTCGACGGAGATCTCCCGCGAGACGTCGAGCACGCCCTTGGGCAGCTCGATGCGCGACAGGGAGTCGTACGACGCCCGCGGTGAACAGACGTCGCGGATGCGGTCGACGGCACCCTGGAGGCCCTCGCTGTCGTCGCGGTCGTCGTCGGGGGCGACGTCATAGCCACTCGACAGCTCCGCGGCGGTGATGAGGCAGGCGTCGTCGGTGGTGAAGTCGCCCTCCGCGGGGAGGGGTTCGCCGCCCCGGTAGCCGGCGTGCGACCAGTCGGGCAGGCCGGCGACCTGGCCCCGGCGGTTGGCGGCGGAGAGGTCGAGGTCGGGCAGGTCGACGGCGTCACGGGCGGGCACCTCGGGAGCGGGCTCCCCCGCCACGTCGCCCAGGCCGGAGGCGTCGTCACCGGAGGAAGCGCCGTCGTCGTCACGGCTGCTCGACGCCGGCTCGGCGCGGTCGTCGTCGGAGTCGGAGCCGTTGTCGGGCCAGACGAGCACCGCCACCAGCGCGGCGACCAGGAGGCCGAACACGACCCCCAGGGCGATGAACGTCGCGGGCTTCCGGCTCGTCATGAAGTCTCCTGTCCGTCGCATGCCTCCCCCGGGGAGCCCCCACTCTCCGCGGGCCCACCCTAGTTCCAGGCCGACTTACTGGTGACGCAACTAGTAAGTCGCCTGGTAGTCCTGAGGCATGGAAGTGAAGGAACTCGGGCACATCGTGCTCTACGTGCGCGACATCGAGCGGTCGTCGCGCTTCTACCGCGAGGTGCTCGGCTGGCGGCAGATCCTCCCGGACCCCGACGAGCCGGCGACGGTGGCCCCCATCGCCGCCTTCTCGGCGCCCGGTGGGCGGACGCACCACGAGCTGCTGCTCATCGAGGTGGGGCCCGACGCCGCGCCCCTCCCGGCGGGCCGGCGGGTCGGCATGTACCACTTCGGGCTGAAGGTGGGCGACAGCGACGACGAGCTGCGGGAGGCGCTGGCGAGCGTGCAGGAGTCGGGGACGACGATCCTCGGCGCCAGCGACCACACCGTGACCCACAGCCTCTACGTCGCCGACCCCGACGGCAACGAGATCGAGCTCTACGTCGACGTCCCCGGCATCGACTGGCGCACCGACCCCACCCTCGTCGCGGCTCCCATCAAGCCCCTGCGCCTGTAGGACACGCCCTACCCGTAGCTGACGAGCGTGGCCTCGAGGTGGCCGACGCTCTCCCGGAGGCCGCCCGGGCGGGCGCGGGCGAGCCACGACTCCCGGTAGGCGTCGACGGCCTCGGCGAGGTCCGTGCGCAGCTCCGCCGGGGACGGGGCGGGGGCGCCGGCCGTGCGCAGCAGGCGGTAGGCGCCGTGGCGGGCCAGACGGGTGGCGGTCGTCAGCTCGTGGCGGACGACGTCGCCGTCGGTCGACTCGGGCCGGGACCCGGCGATGTCGTCGAGCGCACCGTCCAGCTCCTCGACCAGCGGCGCCAGCAGGGCGGGATCGGGCCGGCCCATCACCAGCTGGACGAGGTCGGGTGCCAGGGCCGGCACCAGCGGGGAGCAGTTGAAGCCCCGCTGGCCCGTGCGACGCCAGGCGTGGCCCAGGGTGTCGAGGACCCGGCCGAGGGTGCCCGTGGCGTCGGTGAAGACGTGCCGGTCGAGGACCTCCGCCAGGTCGAGGTCGCGGTTGGCAGCCAGCGACCAGCCCACCGCCCCGCCGAACGCGATCGGCCCGAAGCCGACCGACGGCGGCTGCATGTGCCCGCCGTCGCCCCACTCGGTGAGCAGGTAGCCCCCGGCACCACGATCGAGCCCCACCTCGGCGGCGTCGACCATGTTGGCGACGGCGTTGTCGATCCGACCCACCAGCGACATCCAGCCCGACGTCCCCGGCGCCACCCAGAAGGGCACGCCTGCCTCGGCCAGGGGCGCGGTGTTGGCGGCGAACCCCAGGTGGGCGTCGGGCTCGATGCCGGCCCGGGCCAGCGCCGCGGCGATCTCCGGTGGCGGCGCCGGGAGCGACCCGCCGCGCGCGCCGCCACGCCGGGGCGCCTCGTAGGTCCAGGCGACCGGCACGACACCCGACGGCAGCTGCTTCACGAGGCTCGGGTCGCGGCGCAGGACGTCGGCCCAGAACTGCACCTCGTAGCCCCGATCCGCCAGCGGGCCGACGATCCGCAGCAGGTGCTCCAGGTACAAATCCTCCCGACCCCGGGCGGCCACCAGGTCGCGGCTGAACCCCTCCCCCAGCTCGAACGTCTCGTCGCAGCCGACGTTCACCTGCCGGCTGGTGAAGTTCGGCAGCAGCTCGTCGAACAGGTCGAGGGCGAAGGCCGCGTTGTCCGGCGTCGGGGCCAGCACCGCCGCCGGCCGTCGGATGCCCGGGATGATCTCGAAGCCGTCGGGCGCCTCGGCCCGCTCCCGGTACTCGGGGTGCTCCAGCCAGCGGTGCATGTGGCCGAAGCAGTTCTGGTTGGGCACGAGCTCGATGCCCTGGTCACGGCACAGGGCATCGAGCCACACGACGTCGTCGGGCGTGATCGGCGAGGCGTCGCGCCACACGGTCTCGTGGTCGCGGTAGGCGAAGGTGTGCTCGGTGTAGAGCTGGAGCTGGTTGAAGCGGGCGAGGGCCAGCAGCCCCACCAGGCGCGACAGGGTCCCCCGGGTCGGCACCCGGTCGCGGCTGACGTCGAGCATGAAGCCGCGCACCGGGAAGTCGGGCCAGTCGTCGACCCGCAGGCCGGGGAGCCGACCACCGTCGGACTGGGCGCGGACCTGGTCGAGGAGCGCCGAGCCGTAGCGACGACCGTTGTCGTCGCGGTGCTCGAGGGTGACGCCGTCGGCCCCGATGGTGAGCCGGAACCCCTCGGCAGGCAGGTCAGCGGCCGTGACCACCCGCACCGGAGCGCCGGCCGGTGCGCCCTCGCCGCCGACGGTCAGGCGCTGCGGGCGTGGGAAGAGCACGCCCAGCGAGTCGGCCCCCGAGCCTCCAGCTCCCATCGGCACATCCTTGCGCACGCGCCAGGACGGCAGGGAGTCGCAGCTCCCTGCCGTCCTGAGTCCGGACGCGCCTGTCGCCGTTGCCGGCTACTTGTCGAACAGGCGCCAGTCGTAGCGCAGCTCGTACTTGCCGCCGTGGCCGCTGAAGACCGCCGTCGACTCGCTGCTGTCGATGGCGCCGCCGGGGAAGCGGTGGGTCGCGGTGGGCACGTCGAGGCGCGCGGTGGTCGGCGGGAACACCTCGTCCTCCCAGATGCTCTTGAAGATCTCGTAGACCTTCCCGACCGCCCAGCCCACGGCGACGCCGATGATGGCGCCGATGGGACCGCCGCTGGCTCCGATCATCCCGCCGATGTACGCCGTCAGGGCGGTGATCACCTTGCCCTTCACCCAGTTGTACAGCTTGTCGACGAAGTCGGGCAGCCCGCCCATGTCGACCTCGGCCATCACGAAGGTGACGAAGTAGCTCTTCGGGTACTTCGTACCTTCGCCCAGGTTGAAGAAGCAGAAGCGACGCGGCGGCGAGTACGTCTTCACGTCGCCGTCGTCGAAGCTCGCCACCTTGAACGGCTTGATCTTGTGGGTGTCGCCGCTCTCGTCGACCTCGCTGCCGGCGAGGTGGATCTCGTCCGAGCCGGCCTCGCTGCCGAACCAGCCGTTGGTTTCGTCGACGCAGCGCACGCGGTGCAGGCGCAGCTCCACCTGCTTGTACGCCTTGGCCGACGTCACCGCCACCGCCGCCGGAGCGTGCACCGCCTTCAGCAGCTCGGCGGTGGTGAGCTTCACCTTCGGGATGGCGATCTTCCTCATCTGCGTCTCGATCGGCTCGGCCGAGGCGAGGTTGATCTTCGCCAGTTCGCCGACGCGGCTGGCCCGGGCCGACGCCGGCTGGGCCAGGCTGGCCAGCGCGTTGTTGGCCGCCTTCGACTTCACCTGCTGGGGCAGCTCGGCGAAGCGGGTCTGCAGGATGCCCTCCAGGGACTTGGGGTCCTTCGGCAGGAGGAACGCCTTGGGCTGATGGTGGTGCGCGGCAACCTTCTCCGCCGCCAGCTGCGCCTGCTGGATGATCGGTTGCAACACCTTGCGCACCTTCGGGTCGGTGATGTCACCGAGCACCGATGCTGTGATGTCCGCCACGTGACTCTGCTCCTCGTTTCGTGGTCGTCTGGGACCCGAGGAACGTACGGAAGGGTGCGCTAGCGAATCGCTAGCGAGACCGGGTGACGCCGGGCTAGTCGGCGGACGTGAGGCGGCGGTCGAGCTCGGTGGCCTCGATGTCGAGACGGCGTCGGAGGCCGGGGACGATGCGGCCCTCGGCCATGCTGCCGACCCCGAACACCCCGACCTTCAGCTCGCCGGTCAGGCGGCGGACGCTGGCGCCGGCGTCGCCGTCCACCGGCGCGACCGTGAAGTCGGCCTTGCCGTGGAGGCGCTTGGGTTCGGCCTCCGCGGCGAAGCGGAGGCGCCCCTTGCCCGTGGACCGGTCGAGGTCGAGGTCCTGCAGCCAGGTGAGCTTGCGGCCGCCCAGCAGGCGGGACGCGATCGGGTCGAGCGACCCCACGAACTCGTAGCGCAGCTGCAGGTGGGCGTCGTCGCCGTCGACGTCAGCCGCCACGACCTCGGGCAGCGACAGGTCGGGCAGCTGCAGCTCCCGGTGGAACTCGGGGTCGGTGAGCAGGGCGACCACGGCGTCGACCGGACCGCCGAAGCGGTGCTCGGCCGTGAACCTCACCGCGACCTCACCACCGCGTCCTCACGACCGCAGCGTGACCCGCACGCGCTCCTCGTCGACCTCGACGGGGTCGACCGCCAGGCCGGCGTCGACCGCCCGCTGGCGCGCCACCTCGAGGTCGTCGCCCAGCTCCGACCACACCTCGCCCACCATCACCAACCCGTCGTCGACCTCCAGCGCCACCCGCTCGAACGTCGACACCATGGCGCCCAGCAGGTCGGTCGCCGCCAGGAGGTACACCACCGGCTGCGGGGTGGCGATGCCGCCGCTGAGGACGATGCTCACGTCGACGCCCACCTCCTCGCGCACCCGCTCGACCTCGCGGTCGAGGGCCTCGGCCAGCTGGCCGGGGACGTCGGTGGCCTTCATCGCCCGGTCGGCGGGCTGCACGCCCACGGTGTTGGCCCAGCGGCGCTGCATGTCGGCCAGGACCAGAGGCCACGACGGGCCGGGGCCGCCCTCGGCCAGCGCCTGCGTGCGGGTGGCCGCCTCGCGGGCTGTGGCCTCGGCGACCGCCCGTTCGGCGGCCTCGATCTCGGCGGTCTGCCGCCCGACGGTGGCGCGCAGGTCGTCGCCGTTCTGCCGCAGCCGGTCGCGCTCGGCCGCCAGCTCCCGGCGTGCCGACTCGCCGGCCGCCAACTGGCCGCGCAGCGCCTGGAGCTCCGCCTGCGCGGTGCCCAACGCCTGTTCCGCTGCCTTGCGCCGTCCGA
The DNA here is from genome assembly GCA_035316325.1 of Acidimicrobiales bacterium. Lineage (NCBI taxonomy): Bacteria > Bacillati > Actinomycetota > Acidimicrobiia > Acidimicrobiales > Acidimicrobiales bacterium. The sequence goes on along the minus strand of DATHJB010000153.1, from coordinate 4,307 downwards.
AAAGGCCCATCGGGAGGCGACGGTAGCTCGCCTCGCGCCCACCCGGCGCACCAGCTGTGCGCTTCCTTTCAGCCGCCGGCCACGATCACCTTCCGGGCCCGGGTGAGAGCCTCCTGCGGGTCGAGGCCGGCACGGCCCACGAGGTAGCAGGCGACGGGTGCGGCGAGGCGCTCGGAGGCGTGGGCCGCGACGCCGGCCAGCTCCAGCAGCGTGTCGACGGTGGCGTCGTCGGGCGGGTCGATGCCCAGCTCCTCGGCGTACGCAACGATCCAGTCTCGTCCGGTCGGCATGGGAACGTTCTACCGTTCTCCCGGTGACGACCACGCTGATCGCCAACGGCACCGTCGTGTCCGCCGAGGGTGCCGTCGCCCAGGACGTGCTGATCGACGGCGAGCGGATCGCCGCGCTGCTGCCGTCGGCGTCGTCGTCGTCGGCGTCCTCAGCGACCGTGGTGGCCGACCGGGTGATCGACGCGGCGGGCAAGTACGTGATCCCCGGCGGCGTCGACGTCCACACCCACATGGAGGTGCCGTTCGGCGTCACGTTCTCGTCGGACACCTTCGCCTCGGGCACGCAGGCCGCAGCCTGGGGCGGTACCACCACGATCGTCGACTTCGCCGTGCAGCGGAAGGGCGAGCGGGTGCTCGAGGGGCTCGAGGCCTGGCACGCCAAGGCCGCCGGCCAGTGCGCCATCGACTACGGCTTCCACATGATCGTGGGCGACGTGACCGACGAGTCGCTCTCCTTGCTCGACCGCCTCGCCGACGAGGGCATCACCAGCGTCAAGCTGTTCATGGCCTACCCCGGCGTCTACTACAGCGACGACGGAGAGATCCTCCGGATGATGCAGACCGCCGCCGCCAACGGGACGATGGTGATGGTGCACGCCGAGAACGGCCCGGCCATCGACGTGCTGGTGCGCCAGGCCCTGGAGCGGGGCGACACGTCGCCGATCAACCACGGGCTGACCCGGCCGGTGGCGCTGGAGGAGGAGGCCACCTTCCGGTCGATCAAGCTGGCCGAGGTGGCGGGCTGCCCGGTGTACGTGGTGCACATGTCGGCGGGGGCGGCGGTGGCGCGGGTGGCGGAGGCCCGGTCGGCGGGGGCCAACGTGTTCGGGGAGACCTGCCCGCAGTACCTCTACCTCACGCTGGAGGACCACCTGGGGGCGCCGGGGTTCGAGGGCGCCAAGTGGGCCTGTTCGACGCCGCTGCGGTCGCGCCACGAGCACCACCAGGACGACCTGTGGCGGGCGCTGCGGCTCAACGACCTGCAGGTGGTGTCGACCGACCACTGCCCGTTCTGCTTCAAGGAGCAGAAGGAGCTCGGGATCGGCGACTTCTCCAAGATCCCCAACGGCATCGGCACGGTGGAGCACCGGATGGACCTGCTGTACCAGGGGGTGGTCGACGGGCACATCTCGCTGCCCCGCTGGGTCGACGTCGCCTGCACCACCCCGGCCCGCCTGTTCGGCCTCTACCCCCGCAAGGGCACGATCGCCCCGGGCTCCGACGCCGATGTCGTCGTCTACGACCCCTCCGCGACCACCACCCTCGGCGGCGCCACCCACCACATGAACATCGACCACTCCGCCTACGAGGGCATCAAGATCCAGGGCAAGGTCGACACGGTCCTCAGCCGCGGCCAGATCGTCGTCGAGTCCGACCAGTTCGTCGGCTCCCCCACCCACGGCCGCTACCAACCCCGCACCTTGTCCGACCTCCTCCTGTGAGGGAGGTCAGGGCCACGGAACCCCCAGCGACTTCGCCGCCCTGCTGAGCTTCAGGACGAGGCGATGCGAGTCGTCGGGGAGAGGCATGAAGCCGTGATGTCGGTAGAAGGCCGCGGCATCGTCGTCGATCGCGTCGACCACGACGATCCGGCCGCCGACTCGTCGGGCGGAGTTGACGATGACGGTCAACGCACTGTTCAGCAGTTCGGCGCCCATGCCCTTTCCTTGGAGCGAGCGATCGAGAGCAAGCTTCGCGAGCAAGATCGCCGGGATCTGTGCCGTGGCACCCCGAGCAATCTTCTTCGGAGCCTGTCCCCGGGTGACGTGGCACGGCGCGATGGCGAAGTAGCCCACCGTCTTCACCCCAGCCATCAATACATACGTGCGGGTGCCCTGCCCAGTGGCGCCCGCCGCATGGCGACACAACCAGTCGTTCAGCTCGGCGTTGCCGCAGTCGAAGCCGTCGTGGTCGTGGTCGCCGAGTAGCTCGACGACGTGACTCACCGAATGACGATACGGGGGTGGCGCCGGGCCCGGCGGGCAACCTTCGCCAGCTGCGGCACCGGTTCCTGATCGTCGATGTCGGCGAGCAGGGCGTCGAAGAAGTCGGCCGGCACGGTGATGGTCATCGACTCGGTGATGACCTCCTCGGCGCGCTCCATGGCGGCGGCGAGCACGAACGCCGAGACGCTCATACCGGCCACCGCGGCCGCATGCTCGATGCGCGTCCGCTCCTCGGGCGACACTCGCGTCTCCAACCGGTTGGTCTTCACTGCCATGTGCATCAGCCTACTCTGTACGGATGTTGTACGGACGCGATCTTGTGTTCCCATAGCTGTGGTGGGGCGCCTACGGTGAGAGACATGGGGTGGGCGCGGGTGATGGTGGTGGTGACGGCGGGGGTCCTCGGGATCGTCGGGTGTGGCGGTGACGACGACGATGGTGCATCGGCGGCGCCGCCGGAGACGACGACCACGACCGAGCAGCCGCCCTCGACGCCGGTGCCGGTCGATCCCGGGGCGTGTCGGGCGGCGAGCGAGGGGGACGTCAACGCCATCGACCTGTCGATGACCCAGCTGGCGACCACCGTCGACCAGGCCTTCACGGCGACCGAGGGCCAGTACCGCTACGTCGCCGGCAACCTCTACGAGCCCGACGGTGCCCTGATCCCCGGCGCCTCGGTGTGGGCGTTCGACGGCGATGTGCTCTTCGCCGTGTCCGACAACGCCGCCACCCACTCGGTCTTCTACCCACCCGACCGCCCGGCGATCGCCAACTGGGCCGACGGCCGGGCCGTCGCAGCGCTGCAGGTCTGTGTGGCGGAGGCGACCGCGTGACCGCCTAGCGCTGCTCGTGCTTGCGGAGCTCGCGGCGGGCGACCGTGCGGCGGTGGACCTCGTCGGGGCCGTCGGCGATGCGCAGGGTGCGGATGCCGGCGTACAGCGCGGCCAAGGGCGTGTCCTGACTGACGCCGGCGGCACCGAACATCTGGATCGCGTCGTCGATCACCTGCAACGCCATCTGCGGCACCGCCACCTTGATCGCCGAGATCTCGGTGCGGGCCGCCTTGTTGCCAGCCGTGTCCATCAGCCAGGCCGTGTACAGCGTGTAGAGGCGGGCCTGGTCGATGGCGATGCGGGCGTCGGCGATCCGCTGCTCCCACGCACCCTGCTCGGCGATCGTCTTGCCGAAGGCGACCCGCGCCAGCGACCGCGAGCACAGCAGGTCGAGCGCCCGCTCGGTGGCTCCGATGGTGCGCATGCAGTGGTGGATCCGGCCCGGGCCGAGGCGGGCCTGGGCGATGGCGAAGCCGCCGTTCTCCTCCCCCAGCAGGTTCGTCACCGGCACCCGGACGCCCTCGAACCCGACCTCGCAGTGCCCCTCGCGGTCCGTGTAGCCGAACACCTGCATGTTGCGCACCACCGTGACGCCCGGGGTGTCGATCGGCACCAGCACCATCGACTGCTGCAGGTGGGGCGACGCCGACGGGTCGGTCTTGCCCATCACGATGAGGATCTTGCAGCGGTGCGACGCCGCGCCGCTGATGTACCACTTGCGGCCCGTGATCACGTACTCGTCGCCCTCACGGACGATCGAGCACTCGATGTTGGTGGCGTCCGACGAGGCGACGGCCGGCTCGGTCATGGCGAACGCCGAGCGGATCTCGCCCTCGAGCAGCGGGTGCAGCCACTGCTCCTGCTGCTCCGGCGTGCCGAACATGGTGAAGATCTCCATGTTGCCGGTGTCGGGCGCGGCGCAGTTGCAGGCCTCCGACGCCAGCGGCGAGCGACCCATGATCTCGGCCAGCGGGGCGTAGTCGAGGTTGGAGAGCCCCTCGGTCCACTGGGTGCGGTGTGGGAGGAAGAGGTTCCACAGGCCCCGCGCCCGGGCCTCCGCCTTGAGGTCCTCGATCACCTGGGGGTGGGCGTGGGGGTCGCCGGCCGCCGCCATCTGCTCCCGGTAGACCGACTCGGCGGGGTAGACCCGCTCGTCCATGAAGTCGAGGAGCTTCTTCTGCAGTTCCTGGCACGTGGACGAGAGGGCGAAATCCATGCGAGGAGATTAAGCCGCATGT
>DATHJB010000152.1 GCA_035316325.1 Acidimicrobiales bacterium | reverse complement strand
CCGCACTGGTGCCGCCCACTTGCGGGGCGGGTCGATGCCCGCGAGCACGAGCAGCGATTCCGCGTTGCGGCGCATGCGGGTGGCGAGGTGGTCGAGCCGGAAGAGGTTGGCCAACGTGTCGGGGTCGGTCTCGTTGTGCTCGAGCTCGGTGATGAAGTCGAGCTGGCGGCCGAGGAGGTTCTGGTTGCGGCGACCGAGGTTGACGAACGAGTCCGCGATGTTCCGTCGTAAGACGGCCTGCTCCACGGCGAGATCGAGCGCGGAGTCCTGCACCGTGTTCAACGCGTCCGCCACATCGGCGACCTCGTCACGGGTCTGCACGGAGATCGGCTCGACCTGGGGCACCGTCACGTCGTCGCCCAACGGCGTGTCCAGGATGTCCAACACGGCGTCGGGCAGGCGGTGGTTGGCCATGTCCGTGGCCTGACGGGTCAACGCCCGCAACGGACGCGTGATCGACCGCGACACCCACCACACGGCCAGCCCGGCGAACACCACGGCGACCAGGGCGAACAGGCGGAACAGCCAGCCGCGCCCGCTGGCGCCGCCCTTCAGGCTGTCGGCCTCCTGCACGAGCAGGTCGGCGGTCTTGGTGCGGAACCCGATGTAGCTCTGGTCGATGGGCACGTTCACCGCCGCCAGCACCTGGTTCGCGTCGACCCGCTCACCGGCGATGGCGACGTCGGCCACGGCGAGCAGGTCGGTGGTGACCTTCTCGGGGAACTCGTCGTCGACCAGCTCGTCGTAGGGCTCGCGGCGGGAGCCCTTGATCGCCGCCGAGTTCAGCTCGAACACCTCGGTGAGCGTCGCGACCTGGATCAGCTCGTCGCGCTCCTCGATCGTGCCCGACGCCCCGCCCTGGATCAGCGCCCGCACCAGATCGGCGGTGGTCTCGATCTGGCGTGACGACAGGTCGATCAGCTCGGCGCCCTGGCGCAGGCCGGGGCTGTCGATCGCCAGCGCCAGCCGCGTGTTGGCGTCGAGGAACGGCGTCGTGAGCTCGGCGTACCGGTCGAAGACCTGGTCGGCGAACGTCAGGTCGACCACGGGGTTGGCCTCGTTGTGGGCGTCGATCTCCTGCCGCAGGGCCGTGACGTCGCCGATGCCGGCCAGCGCCGGCCGGTACACCGCGGCGATGTCACCGCCGCGCTCCTCCATCTCGGAGCGGAACGCCGCCAACGCCTCGTCGGTGCGGGCCTGGGTCTCGGCGTACCCGGTGACGTCGAGGGTGAGGGAGCTCTCGGTGCCGCTCAGCTCGGCGACCGCCCAGCTGCGCTCGTCCTGCAGGCTGCTCAGCAGACCGGCCGGGCCGATTGTGGCAGTGGCCAGGTGTGTCTGACTCCGGACCTCGCGGACATCACGAGACGTCTTGGCGAGCTCGAAGACGATGATGCTCAGGAGCCCTAGCAGAGGGACAGCCAGTGCTCCGAGCAGCTTGATGCGAATCGGCACTCGGCGCATTGATTGTCAAGTCTCGCGAACAATCGGTGCTGATGTCGCCACTCAAGGGGCGGAAATGGCGAATTCTCGCCCAGTTCACGTCCAAAGATGCGTTGTGGGACCCTTCAGTTGTCGTCCGCGGGCGGCCGTGGGGGCTCCGAAGGGGCCTGCGGCGGCTCGGCCGGTTGCGTCTCGTCGAGGCCCCGCTGCACACCGGCCGTGAAGTCCGACAGGAAGCCGTAGACGTCCTTGGCCGACCGCTCGCTCGCCCAGCCCTCGGCCGACGTGGGCGCGGGCGTGGGCGTGGGCGCGGGCCCTCGCCCGGGAGCCCGCACGGCCGGGGTCTGACCGGTGGGCGTCCGCACGAACGGGCCGCCCGGGGGCGGGGTGCGGGGCGCGGGTGCCGGGCTCGACGGGCCGATGCCGGCGCCAGGACCGGCACCGCTCTCGCCGCGGCGGAGCTTGACCGTCTGGGTGTTCGGGAGCTGGGCGCCCCGGACCCGGCGGGTGAGCCCTGCCGCGGTGGTCTGGTCGCCGGGCGGGGGCGGCGGGGCCAGTGGCGGCTGACCGGGGGGACCGGGCGGGTTCGCCGGGGCCCCGGGGGCCGGGGGCTCCGCGCCGAACGGCGGGGCGAAGGGCCGTGGGCTGAAGGCTGCCGGCACCTCGGGCGCCGCCGGCGGGGAGGCCGGGGCGGCCGGCCCGCGCTGGGGGAGCGGCGGCCGCGGCGGCAGCGGGGCACCGTTGCCCGTACCCGGCAACGCCGGCGACGGACCGGGCCCCGGAGGCGGGAACGACAAGCCCCGCGGCGGCGTGGTCGGGAACGGCGGGAGGTGCTTCAGGGCCGGGGTGCCGGTGGCGGGACTGAGCGGTGGGGCGCCGGAGCCGACATGCGCCGCCGGGGCTGCGGGGGCCGTCGGCGCGGGGGGAGCCGGCGGGTGCATCGACGTGATCGGCTTCGAGGTGAACGGTGCCGCCGGGCTCGAGTTCACCTGGTCGTGGAGCTGCGTCGTGTACTGCGACAGCGTCTGGATGAGGGAGTCGTCGGCGGTCGCCGGCTTGGTGACGCCACTGCCGAGCCGGGCAGCCGGTCGATCGGCCGAGGGATCCGCCGGGCCCCGCGGGGTGCGCTTGGCCAGGCCGCTGGCCGTGGTGGCGGACGCGGCGGGCGCCAGGCCGGCCGCCGGTGCCTGCTCGTCGTCGCCGGTCTGCCGGGCCAGCGCCGCGGCGGCGGCCGGCGAGAGGTCGCGGCGGGCGGCGAGGGTGGGTGTGGTGGTGAGGTTGGGAGCGCCGGCAGCCGCGTCGGGGGCGCCGGTGGTGTCGCCGGTGGTCAGCAGCGTCGGTGGGAGGTTGATGGTGGCGGTGATGCCGTGGCCGGGGGAGTTGTGGAGGGTGACGTTGATGTTGTGGCGGGCGGCGAGGTTGCCGGCGACGTAGTGGCCCAGGTACTTCGACGGGGCGATCGTGAACGACTCCGCGCCTGCCAACCGTCGGTTGGCCCGTGCGAGCTCCTCGGGCGACATGCCCAGACCGGAGTCGATGATCGCCAACGTGTAGCCGGCGGGCTGCATGCGCCCCCGGATCTCGACCGTCTGGTCGGGTGGCGAGAAGATCAGGGCGTTCTCGATCAGCTCCGCCAGGAGATGGGCCAAGTCGGCGGCCGCGGAGCCCATGACCGTCGACGCTTCGACCGCCCGGACCGTGACG
>DATHJB010000151.1 GCA_035316325.1 Acidimicrobiales bacterium | reverse complement strand
CGGGAAGGCTCGTCGACGAGGGTGTCGGCACCGGTGTCGGTCGGAGCGTCGTCGGGGTGTTCGGCGGCCTGGATGGCCGACTCGGTGACGATGGTCAGCAGCAGCGGCAGGGCGAGGAGGGCGCCGCCGCCGGCGATGAGGAACACCGCCCGGACGCCGAACACGTCGCCCAGGATCCCGGCGAGCAGGGCCCCGAGCGGCATGCTGCCCCAGGCGAGCAGCCGGTAGCCGGCGTTGACCCGTCCCAGCAGGTGGTCGGGGGCGATGCGCTGGCGCAGTGACACGGTGATCACGTTCCAGACGATCGCCCCCGAGCCTCCCAGCGCGGAGGCGGCCCCGACCAGCGCCACCGACGCGCTGAGCCCTGGCGCCGCGGCGGCGACGCAGAACAGCACGTACGCGATGAGCATCGCCCGCGCCCGCCCGATGGCCCGTTCCACCACCGGAGCGACGAAGCTGCCGGCGAACGCACCGGCCGCAGCCGCCGTCAGCAGGATGCCGTAGTCGGCCTCGGACAGGCCCATCGGCCCGGGCTCGACGGCGTAGAGCGGCAGCACGGTGAGCATGGCCGTGCTCGTGAGGTTCGAGATGCCGGTGAGCAGCGCCATCGTGCGCAGCAGCCGGTGGGAGAAGAGGTAGCGGGCGCCCTCGATCACGTCGTGGCGGATCCGGGTGGGCGGACCGGTGCGCTCCGGTCGGAACGAGCCGGCGATGAGGGCGAGGGCCGCGGCGGCGCACAGGTAGGCGGCGGCGCTGCCGGTCAGCGCCCCGGTCGCCGTCAGCCCGACGACGATGCCGCCGAGGAGCGGCCCGACGAACTGGTTCATCGTGAGCTCGACGGCGTAGAGGTTGCCGTTGGCCCGGGACAGGTCGTCGGCGTCGACCATGCCGGGCAGGATCGACTGGGCGGCCGTGTCGAACAGCGTCTCGCCGACGCCGAGGGCCAGGCCGACGAGGCACAGCAGCCACAGCGTCTCGGTGCCGGTGGCCAGGGCGAGCGCCAGCCCGCCGATGAGGCTGGCCCGGACCAGGTTCACCCGGAACATCGTGCGGCGGCGGTCGAGGCGGTCGGCCAGGGCACCGGCGGGCAGGGCGAAGAAGAGCCAGGGGAGGCGCAGGGCGACCGTGACGGTGGCGAAGGCCGCGGGGTCACGGGTGACACCCAGTGTGACCAGGGGGAGCGCGATCTGGAAGACGCCGTCGGCCAGGTTCGAGAGACCCGACGAGATCAGCAGCTTGTTGTAACTGCTCCAGCGCCCCACGGTCATGCGCCCCCATGGTCCGCGAGTGATTGGGAATTGTCAATCGATTAGTATCACGTCGATGTCAGACCCGCTAGGCCCCGGGCAGGAGGCCACCGCCGAGGAGTTCAAGGCGATGGCCCACCCGCTGCGGCTGCGGATCCTGCGGTTGTGCCTCCACGAGGCGCTGACCAACAAGCAGATCGCCGACCGGCTCCACGCCGACCCCGCCACCACCCTCCACCACGTGCGGCTCCTGCTGAGCACGGGGTTCCTGGCCGAGGACGCCGTCCGCAGCGGTAGCCGGGGGGCGCTGGAGAAGCCGTACCGGGCGACCGGGAAGTCGTGGGTGCTGCGGGTCAGCCGGCCCGAGGACCAGGCGACGGGCGGCCTCGCCGTCCTCGACGCCCTGCGCGGCGAGCTGGCCGACACCGAACCCGGTGACGTCCTCGAGTACGCCCGCCTGGGCGTGAAGCTGAACGAGGCGTCGCTGGCGGAGCTACAGGAGCGGATCCAGGCGCTGGTGGTGGAGCTCAGCGAACGGGCCGACGACCCCGACGGCGACGCCTACGGCTTCTTCGTCACCTTCCACCGCCACCGCTGAGACCCACGTCAGGCAGACAGACGGGGGTGGCGGGGCGTGTGCCACTACTGTGCGGGCGTGCGCATCGGGCTCGTCTGCCCCTACAGCCTCACGATCCCCGGGGGCGTGCAGAGCCAGGTGCTGGCCCTGGCCCGCAGCCTCCGCGTGAGCGGACACGACGCCCGGGTGCTCGCGCCCTGCGACGGACCGCCGCCCGACGCCGGGGTCACGCCGTTGGGCAAGAGCGTGCCGACGGCCTCGAACGGGTCCGTCGCCCCGCTGGCGCCCGACCCCGCCGCCCAGCTCCGCACCATCCGGGCCCTGCGCGACGAGGCCTTCGACGTCGTCCACCTGCACGAGCCCCTGTGCCCCGGCCCGACGATGACGGCGCTGCTGTTCCGCAACGCCCCGATCGTCGGCACCTTCCACCGCTCGGGCGACAGCGCCGCCTACACGATCGCCAAACCGGCGGTGCGCTGGCTGGCCCGGCGCCTCGACCTGCGCTGCGCGGTCTCGCCCGAGGCCCGCGACACCGCTCGTCGGGCCGCCGGCGGCGAGTACGACCTGCTGTTCAACGGCATCGAGGTCGAACGCTTCGCCAAGGCCGAGCCCCACCCCAGCGAGGGGCCCACCATCTTCTTCATCGGCCGCCACGAGGAGCGCAAGGGCCTGGCCGTGCTGCTCGACGCCCTGCGGCTGCTGCCCACCGACGTGCGCGTGTGGGTCGGTGGCACCGGCCCCGTCACCGAGACCCTGAAGGTCCAGTACAGCGCCGACCCCCGCATCGAGTGGCTGGGCCGCCTGACCGACGACGAGGTGGCGTCGCGCCTGGCCGGGGCCGACGTGTTCTGCGCCCCCTCGCTGCGGGGCGAGTCGTTCGGCGTGGTGCTGCTGGAGGCGATGGCGGCGGGCGCGGCGGTGGTGGCGTCGGCGCTGGACGGCTACCGCAACGTCGCCACCGACGGGGTCGACGCCCTGCTCGCGCCCCCCGGCGACGCCGAGGCCCTCGGCGCGGTGCTCACCCGGGTGCTGGGCGATCCGACGCTGCGCACCGGCCTCGTGGTCGCCGGCGAGCGCCAGGCGCAACGGTTCTCGATGACCGCCCTCGCCGACGCCTACGTCGAGCGCTACGCCCGCATCGTCTGAGCCGTCGTCTGACCCCGTCGTCTGACCCGCCGGCCGGACGACCTAGGATCAGCGCCGTGATAGTCGCTCTGATCGTCCTGGTCATACTCGTGGTGCTCATCGGCGGGTACGTCCTGGTCACCTATAACGGCCTGGTCTCGCTGAGGAACCGCATCGAGAACGCCTGGGCACAGATCGACGTGCAGCTCAAGCGCCGCTACGACCTGATCCCCAACCTCGTCGAGACCGTGAAGGGCTACGCCTCGCACGAGAAGGAGACGCTGGAGCGGGTGATCACCGCCCGCAACGCCGGCATGGGCGCCAGCGGCGTGCAGGAGCAGGCGCAGGCCGAGAACATGCTGAGCGGAGCGCTGAAGTCGCTGTTCGCCCTGTCCGAGGCCTACCCGGACCTGAAGGCCAACACGAACTTCCTGCAGCTGCAGGAGGAGCTGACCGGCACCGAGGGCCGCATCGCCTACGCGCGGCAGTTCTACAACGACACCGTGTACCGCTACAACACCAAGATCCAGAGCTTCCCCTCGAACATCCTGGCCAACAGCTTCAAGTTCGCGGAGCGGGAGTACTTCCAGGCCGAGGACGAAGAGCGCGGCCCCGTCAACGTGCAGTTCTGATCGACGACCTGACGCTCCGTGTACGACCAGGTCACCTCCAACAAACGCCGTAGCTGGCTGCTCATCGCCGGCTTCGTGCTGTTCGTGGCGCTCATCGCCGCGGTCCTCACCTACCTCATCGGCCTCGGCGGGCCCATCGGCATAGTGCTCGCCCTGCTCATCGCCGGTGGCGCCGCCTTCGTCGGCTACTGGAAGTCCGACAGCGTGGCCCTCGCCATCAGCCGGGCCAAGCCGGCGTCGGTCGAGGAGTACGCCCGCTACCACAACATCGTCGAGGGCCTCTGCATCGCCGGCGGCATCCCGAAGCCCCGGCTCTACGTGGTCGACGACCCGGCGCCCAACGCCTTCGCCACGGGCCGCGACCCCCAGCACGCTGCGGTCGCCGTGACCACCGGCCTGCTGGAGAAGATGAACCGCGTCGAGCTCGAGGGCGTGCTGGCCCACGAGCTGTCGCACATCAAGAACTACGACATCCTCGTATCGACGCTGGCCGTGACGATGGTGGGCGTCGTCGCCGTGCTGGCCGACATCGGCATCCGGGCCATGTGGTGGGGGATGGGCCGCAACTCGCACCGCGACTTCGACAACGACCGGGGCGGCGGCGGGTTCGCCCCGCTGGCCATCGTCGGCGTGGTGCTGCTGGCGCTGTCGCCGCTGATCGCCCAGCTCATGCGGCTGGCCATCGGGCGGCGGCGGGAGACGCTGGCCGACGTGTCGGGCATCGAGATGACCCGCTACCCGCCGGGGCTGATCTCGGCGCTGGAGAAGCTGCGCGACGACTCCACGGTCGTCCACTCGACCAGCCACGCCACGTCGCACCTGTGGATCGAGGAGCCGGCCGCCCAGACGCCCGCCGAGGGCCGGATGTCGCGCATCAACCGCCTCTTCGCCACCCACCCTCCGATCGAGGAACGAATAGCACTCCTGCGCGAGATGTGAGCCGTCGCTGCTGTTCGCAGCGGGTGCCGACGAGGCGTTGACGTCGCCGCCGGCGGCGAAGCCCTGCCGGGGGCACAAAACGACATGGGGCCTGACCAGGGCCGCTCGTAGACTGCAGGCCATGAGCGGCGCCGCATCCCCCACCTCCCCTTCCTCGCACGACACCGGCACGACCCGCGTCAAGCGAGGCCTCGCCGAGATGCTCAAGGGCGGGGTGATCATGGACGTGGTCACCGCCGACCACGCCAAGATCGCCGAGGACGCCGGAGCGGTGGCCGTGATGGCGCTGGAGCGGGTGCCCGCCGACATCCGGCGCGACGGCGGCGTCGCCCGCATGAGCGACCCGGAGCTGATCGAGGGCATCAAGGCCGTGGTGACCGTGCCCGTGATGGCCAAGGCCCGCATCGGCCACTTCGCCGAGGCCCAGATCCTGCAGGCGCTGGGGGTCGACTACATCGACGAGTCCGAGGTCCTCACCCCGGCCGACGAGGCCCACCACATCGACAAGTGGGCCTACACGATCCCCTTCGTGTGCGGCGCCACCAACCTGGGCGAGGCGCTGCGGCGGATCAGCGAGGGCGCCGCCATGATCCGCTCGAAGGGCGAGGCCGGCACCGGCAACATCGTGGAGGCGGTGCGGCACCTGCGGTCGATCCTGGGCGACGTCCGCAAGATCACCCAGGCGGATTCCGCCGAGCTGTACGACTGGGCCAAGCAGCTGCGCTCCCCGGTCACCCTGGTGCAGGAGATCGCCGAGACGGGCGAGCTGCCGGTGCCGCTGTTCTGCGCCGGCGGCATCGCCACGCCGGCCGACGCGTCGCTCGTGATGCAGCTGGGCGCCCAGGCGGTGTTCGTCGGCTCCGGCATCTTCAAGAGCGACGATCCCGCCCGCCGCGCCAAGGCCATCGTCGAGGCGGCGGCCCACTACGAGGACGCCGAGATCCTCGCCAAGGTCAGCCGGGGCCTGGGCGAAGCGATGCGCGGCCAGGAGATCGAGACCCTCGAGGTGAAGCTGGCCGACCGGGGCTGGTGACGCCGCTCCGGCGGGTCAGGCCACCAGCGAGTGGCCGAAGTAGTGCCACGCCGGGAACTCGACGTCGGCGGTGATCGACCGGGGGAGCAGCAGCACCGCCCGGAGGAACTGCTCGAGGTCGGGGACGCCGTCGATGTTGGCGTCGCGGCCCCACTCCTCGAGCCGGTCGAGCAGCGGGTGGACCTGCGGGCCGTCCCATTGCACCGAGAACCGGTTGACGCCCCAGCTCGCCAGCATGTCGACCAGGCGCTTCGCCTCGTAGGGAGCGGCGACCGCGAGGGGGCCGAGGAAGTCGACCGGGCACTGCACCACGGCGCCCGGGCGGGTAGCAGCGATGCGGCGGAAGCCCCGCTCGCCGACCGCGTCGATCCGGCCCTCGAACCAGAGGTCCTCGTCGTCGAGGCCGCTCCGGTCGACGTGCGCCAGCACGTGGTCGAGGTCGGCGGCGTCGTGGACGTCGAGCTTGGCGCCCTTGCCCGCACCCCGGAAGGCGTCGAGGCACTGGTCGAGCTGCAGCGCGTGCACGTGCCGCCCCGGACCGGTCACGGCACGGTCGATCTCGCCCCAGCGGACCGGTGAGGCGAGGAACTGGCGCAGGTTGGCCGGGTCGTTCACGTCGTGCCACACGAGCTGCACGTGCTGGGGCAGGTCGTGCTCGCCGATCACCGACCGCAGGTCGTAGCTGTCGCCGCCCACCGTGCGGGGGGTGGCGACCCGGCGCGACTCGTAGAGGGTGCGGGCGTGGAGGAAGAGGATCTCGCCGGTCGTGTCGGCGGTGGCCATGGCCTCGATGATCTCGGGCTCGTTGTCGACGACGGCCAGCACCCGGTAGCCGGCGTCGGCGAACGCCCGCAGCCCCGCGACCTTGGCGGCGCCCACCCCCTCGTCCCAGCCCGCGGGGTTCATCCGCAGCAGGTCGTCGTCGAAGCGCACCCGGTACTCCCGGCCGAGGGCGTTGAGCGACCGCAGCGTCTCGCCCCGGAGCGACTCCGGGCGCCCGGTGTTGAGCCCCACGAACGTGGACGGCTGCAACTGGAACCAGCGGATGACCTCCATCACGCCCCGGAAGGGCCGGTGGGCCTCCAGCACGGCGGCCGGCGCCCAGCGGTGCTGCAGGTACCAGCGGTGGACGTCGTCGCGCACCGTCGGGGCCAGGGCCCGGTGCTCGAGGAGGCGGTCGACGTGGTTCTCGTGGACGTCGACGTCCTCGGGCCGGAGGTCGCAGAAGAGGTCGGTGCCGTGGGCCCGGTCGTAGGCGGCGAGCACGTGGCGCACCATGTGGCGCATGTCGAGGATGGTCCCGTCGATGTCGAACACCAGCAGGAGCCGCTCGTCGGCCGAGGCCGCCCGGTGATGGGCGTGGTGCTCGGCGAGGCTGCACATCCAGTCGTCGTTGACCGGGTCTCTCACGGGCGTGGACGCTACCGACGGCGGGTGAACGCAGAGTGTGGCCAAGCTGACGTTGAGTGAAAATCTGGGGCAAGTAAGCAGTTCGGGCTCCTCGGCGCTTGGGCGGGCATGTTGGGGTCAACGAGTCGGAAGGCCGCCGTCGTCGCGCTGGTGGTGGCGGTAGGGGCGACGGTCGGGGCGGTCGTGTGGTCGGGCGGGGAGGAGGCGCAGGCGCACGGGTCGACGCAGATGCCGGCGTCCCGGGTCTACGCCTGCCGCTTCGAGCAGCCCGAAGGGTCGATGTGCGCCCAGGCGTGGGACGCCGACGCCCAGGCGCTGTACGACTGGATGGAGGTCAACATCGGCGATGTCGACGGTCGCCACCAGGAGCGCATCCCCGACGGGGAGCTGTGCAGCGCCGGGCGCGACAAGTACGCGGCGTTCGACCGCCCGGGCGACTGGCCGCTGACCCACCTGCAGCCGGGCTCGTCGGGCCGCTACGACGTGGTGTACACGAGCACGGCCCCGCACGCGACGGCGTACTTCCGGCTGATGGTCACCCGGCCCGGCTTCGACGCCCGCCGGGACGTGCTGCGGTGGGCGGACCTGGAGCAGGTGTACGACTCGGGGCCGCTGCCGGCGTCGCCGACCAACCGGTTCTCGGTGCCGCTGCCGGCCCGGGCGGAGCCGGCGATCCTCTACGCGATCTGGCAGCGCAGCGACAGCCCCGAGGCGTTCTACGCCTGCAGCGACGTGACCATCGGCGGACCCGGAGCGCCCCTTCCGCCGCCGCCCACGTCGCCGCCATCGACGTCACCGCCACCGACGTCACCGCCGGGGACGCCGAGTCCGACGCCGACGCCGCCGACCCAGCCGCCCACCTCCGGGGCACCGACGACCGTGCCGGCTCCGTCGACATCGCCGCCTCCGCCGGCGACCGACGACCCGCCCGACGGCGACGAGCCGTTCTCTCCGGTCGCCGGGATCGTGGCCACCGCCACCACGACCGCCTCGTGGGACCGGGGCCGCTGCGTCGAGGTGCGGGTCGCCAACACCAGCGCCGCGCCACTGGGCTGGGAGGTCCACTACCGGCCCGGCGGCGAGCTCGCCACGCTGTGGAACGCCACGGGCGACGAGCAGCACCACGACGGGCACGAGGGCCACGTCGCATTCATCGGCGAGGGCTGGAACGCCCGCCTCGCCGCCGGTCAGTCGACGACGTTCGGCATGTGCGTCGACACCTAACTTGTGGGGAGAGATGGGGGAACCGCCGGACTTCGACACCTGGTACCAGGAGCAACACCCGCTCGTCCTCGCCGCGCTCACGGTGGCGTCCGGGCAGCCCGACGTCGCCGCCGAGGCGACCGACGAGGCCTTCGTCCGCGCCTACGCCCGCTGGGAGCGGGTGCGGCGGATGGAGTCGCCGGGCGGGTGGCTCTACCGGGTCGCCCTCAACGACCTGCGCCGACGCTGCCGGCGCCAGGCGGTCGAGCGTGAGCTGCTGCGGCGCCGGGCCGCGCCGTCGGTGTCGGAGCCGCCGCCCGCCCCGGCGCCGCACGTGTGGGACGCCGTCCGCAGCCTCCCGACCCGCCAGCGGACCGCCGTGGCGCTCCGCTACATCCTCGACCTGCCCGAGGGCGAGGTGGCCCGGCTGATGGGCGTCACCCGGGGCGCGGCCTCGGCGTCGCTGACGGCGGCCCGTCGGCGCCTGGAGACCCTGCTGGCCGAGGACGACGACGGGGCCGCACCGGACCTAGCGCCCGCCCGGCCCACCGCCCCCGGCCTGGCCCTGGCGTCCGGCCGCTGGAGCGTGTCCCGTGGCTGACCTCGACCTCCGCTCCGCCCTCCGTCCCATGGTCGACCAGCCGGCGCGGGCGCCGCTACCGGTGGGCGACCTGGCGCAGCGGGCCCGCCGCCACCGGCTTCGCCGTCGCTCGGCCGTCGCCGCCCTGGCCCTGGTCGCCGTCGTCGGGATGGTCGGAACCCTGGCCGCCCAGGACTCCCCGTCCCGGGTCACGACCACCAACGCCCCGCCGCCCGCCGGAACCCCGGACTCTCCGACCCCGAGCGAGCCGTCCACGTCGGTGACGACGAGCCCGGCCCCGGCCCCGACCCCGGCCCCGACCCCGGACTCCGAGGCCGAGCCGACGTCGCCGCCGCCGCCGTCGACCGACGAGGGCATCGTCACCACCGTCACCACGACCTCGTCGTGGGACCGCGGCCACTGCGTCGAGGTCCGGGTGGAGAACACCACGACCACCCCCGTGACCTGGGAGGTCGGCTACACCCCGGCCGGCACCATCGCCACCCTCTGGAACGCCACGACGTCCACCAGCAGCGACACCTTCACCGGCGAACCCTGGAACGCCACCCTCGCCCCCACCGAGTGGACCACCTTCGGCATCTGCGTCGACACGTGACGGTGCTTCTGTCTTCGCTGAACCGGCTATGTCCGGTTCAGCGAAGACAGAACGGGATCGCTGTCATCACCGCGGCGTTGTGGAGCGTCTGTTGGGTGTGATCGAGCCGGAGGTGGTCGAGGGTGAGGCGGCACTCGTCGAGCGGATGTTCGACGAGCACGCCGACCGGCTGCTGGGCCTGGCCTGCCTGCTGCTGCGGGACCGCGCCGAGGCCGAGGACGTGGTGCAGGAGGCGTTCCTGCGCCTCCAACGTCACGCTGCCTCGCTGCAGCAGCCGACCCGAGAGGCGGCCTACCTCCGCTCGATCGTCCTCAACCTCGCCCGGTCCCGCCTGCGGCGCCGAAGGTTGGCCCTGTGGCGGCGGCCTCCGATGTCGGTCGCCCAGGGTGGCCCCGACGAGGTGGTCGAGCTGCGCGACGAGCAGCGACGGATCGTGGTGGCCCTGCGGCGGCTCCCCGGTCGGCAGCGGGAGTGCCTGGTCCTCCGCTACTTCGAGGACCTGGCCGACGCCCAGATCGCCGAGACGCTGGGCCTGAAGGTCACGTCGGTCCGGACCCACCTGCAGCGGGGCAAGGCCGCACTCGAGAAGGAGCTGAGCTGATGATGACCCTGAGCGACGACGACCTCCGGGCTGCGCTCGCCCCCTACGACCACGTGCGCGCTCCCCGGCGCCTCCTCGCACCGGCAGCGACGACACCGAGGCACCGCCGGGTGGTGATCGCCGGTGTCGTGGCCGCGGCAGCAGCAGCGGTTGTGCTGGCGACGACGCTGGTCGTCGGGGGAGGGGGTCACGACGTCGAGACCGGCAGCCGCCCGCTCGACCTCACCGGAGCGAAGACGGTGGTGTTCAGCGACGGCGCCACGGTCGCGGTCGACGAGCTGTTCTACTCTGCCAACCACGAGCGCCTGCGGGCGCTGTTCGCCGAGCACGGCGCCGAGCTGGTGATCGTCGAGCGGCCCGTGGCAGCGGCAGCCGACGGCCGGGTGTACTCGGTGATGGTCCCCCCGGGCATGGCCGACGAGACGGAGCCGGGTCGCATCGACCTGGACGCGGGCGGCCGCGTCGAGGTGGAAGTGGGTCGGGCCGATCCGGCTGCCGGCTCCGAGGGGCTGACCCTCCACGAGGTGTTCCCGGAGATCCCCGGAGCGGTGGTCCGGGACGACCCCGCGGCGACCGGCGAGGCGCTGGAAGCCCTCGGCTTCACCGTCCGCTGGGTGCTCATCGAAGCCCCGGGCGAGGGCCACGACGTCAAGGCACCCCCGCCGGGCACGGTGGTGATCTCGGTGCTCGGCCCCAACGGTGAGTGGGACAGCATCGACCCGACGATCGACACGCTCATGGTGGAGCTCGCCAGCCCGGCGACCGCCGCCGGGCTCGGCCACTAGGGGCGGTGCTTCTGTCTTCGCTGAGCCATGCATAGCCGGCTCAGCGAAGACAGAACGGTCATCAGCGGTCGAGGGTGTTGGATTCCCAGATGCCGACGCCGGCCTGGTCCTCGCCGACGACGACGACGCGGTCGTCGGTGACGTAGATGCCGGAGACCGTCTGGGTGCCGGCGCCGCCGAGGTCGGGTTCGTCGCTGTCGCGGCGGGTGATGCTGCCGTCCTCGTCGACCCGCCACAGGGCGGCGTCGCTGTCGCCGCCCAACGTGTCGATGCCGCCGAGCAGCCAGCCACCGCCCGGCACCGCGGCCACCGCCCGGGCCTCCTGCTCGCCGCTGCCGCCCAGGCTGCTGGCCGACAGCTGGCGCCAGGCGAGCCCGTCGTCGGACACCCACACCCGGGCGTCGCCGTTGCCCCGCCCGTTGTCGGAGCCGACCAGGATGAAGCCGCCGCCGTCACGGGCCGCGCAGGCGATCGCCTGCTGGCTGCCGGGTCCGGCGAACGAGTCGTCGGAGGCCTCGCCGGCCACCCACTTGCCCTGGGCGTCGCGCAGCCGCACGGCGACGTCGTAGTCGCTGTCGCTGCCGGTGACGCCGACGGCGAGCGCCTTGCCGTCGGCGACGCACACGTCGCGGTAGCGCTGGGTGGAGGTCGGGGACGTCAGCCCGGAGTTCTCTTCCTTGATGGTCTTCCCGTCGGTCGACACGGCGACCACCGGGTCGGTGTCGTAGTTGGCGGGCGGCTTGCCGTCGAGGTCGCGGTACTGGGAGCCGACCACGATGAAGCCCTCGCCCAGCGGAGCGACCGCCTCCAGTGACCGGGTGCCGGTGCCGCCGGCGGGCTGGTTGGTGAGCATCGGCTGCGACGTGACGATCTCGGCCGCGGCCTCGGCGGTCCGGTTCGCGTCGGGGTTGTCGATGCTGTACGACAGCAGCCCGGCCAGCTCGGCCAGCGGTGGGTAGCCGGCCGCCTGACGTCCCCAGTCCCGCCCGTTCTCGGACGTCCACAGCACGCCGTCGGGCTTGGTGTCGCTGGCGGTGCGGCGGGCGGCCCACGAGAAGTCCTCGAAGCCGACCGCCACGTAGCCGCCGTTGAAGGCGGCGACGTCGTTGACCTTGCCCACGTAGAGGCTCTGGTTCGGTTCCGACTGGGGCTTCTCGATGCCGTCGGCGTTCGGCTCGGCCGGCTTGATCTCCGCCAGGTCGCCGCCGTCGCGGTACCAGACCCGGCCGACGTAGCGGCGCCGCTGGTCGTGGGTGCGGGCCCGGTAGCTGTAGCCGGTGGCGACGAGCGTGTCGTCCTTCATGAACACCGAGGTGATCGCCGGTCGGTCGCCGCCGGTGGGGAAGTTCTCGCCGGTGCGGTCGAGCCAGCGGGGCCCCTGGAGCTCCATCACGATGGGCTCGGTGCCGAGGGCGACGGTGAGGCTGCCGGAGGTGGCGACGTCCTCGAGCGCCACGCCGTCGGCGAAGGTGTCGCCCTTCGTCGGGTCGGGCAGCAGGTCCCAGTGGGCGCCGGAGTCGCGCGACCACCACAGGTGGGGCCGCCAGTCGTCGCCGCCGGCGGCGTACACCACGTTGCCGGAGACCGAGATCGACCGCACGGTCATGTCGCTGGCCGCGTTGCGGTTGTTGCCGTGGATGGGGAGGGGCCCGGACGGTCGTCCCCAGGCCTTGCCGTCGTTCGACATCCAGATCACCGGCTTGCCCTGGCCGCTGGCGTCGACCACGAAGCCGCCCGCGATGAGCTCGTTCTGGAACGTGGTGACGCTCTGCAGGCTCTGACGGCCCGCGCCGCCGAGGGTGGGGGCCTCGACCTCCTCCCAGGTGGTGCCGTCGGCGGAGATCCAGGCGACACCGTCCTGCTCGCCGTCGGCGTCGCGCCAGCCGACGGCGACGAAGCCGTCGCGGAAGGCGGTGATGGACTGGATCGACTCCTCGCCGGTCTTGTCGAGCGGGCCGCCCGGGCCGCCGTCGACCGACTTCCACGACGTGCCGTCGGCACTGAACCACAGCCGCGGCTGCACCTCGCCCCAGGCGTTCTCACCGCCCACCACCAGCGTGCCCTTGGGGCCGACGGCCACGTCGAAGGCCCACTGGTCGTGCTTGCCGCCCATCACCGAGGGGGTCGACAGCTTCCACTCGCCGCCCGTGTTGCGCCACACGGCGGCATCGCTCTCGTCGTCACCGGCGAGGCGCCCGACGGCGAGCAGGCCGTCGGGCGTGTTGGCGACGGCCGCCATCGACTCGCTGACGTCGTCGTCCTCCGGCTCGATCTCCTCGCGCTCCCAGGTGCGGCCGTCGTCCGCGTTCCACACCGCGGCCACCGACGTGTTGTCGGACGGCTCCAGCACCGACCCGACGATCCGCCAGGGCTCGCCCTCCTTCGCCGGCGCCAGCAGGTCGCTGACGGTCGACACCGGTTCGGTGAAGCGGAGCGTGTCCGCGGTCACCTTCTTGAAGGTCGGGGCGTTGTGCTCGGCCGCTTCGCTGGCGCCGCCGGCGGCGCAGGCCGACGCGGCCAGCAGGCTGGCAGCCGTCGCGATGAGCAGGCCGCGGCGGGTTCTCGGAGCGCGGATCATGAAGTCGTAGGTCCTCCCAGTTGGTCGATTCTCGTCCCTCGGGTGGTGGTCATACAATCCTCTACGTGCGCGCGGCCACCAACGACCGATCGACGAGGCCCCCAGGTGAAGGTTGGCGTGCTCGCGCTGCAGGGCGCGTCGGCGAGCCATTGCGCCATGCTCGCGCGCCTCGGCGCTGAGCCGGTCGCAGTTCGCACACAAGCTCAGCTCGACGACGTCCAGGCCCTGGTCATGCCGGGCGGCGAGTCGACCACGATCTCGATGCTGCTGGAGTCGTCGGCCCTGTTCGACCCGCTCGCCCAGCGCCTCGCCGACGGCATGCCGGCCTTCGGCACGTGCGCCGGGATGATCCTGCTGGCGTCCGACGTGCTCGACGGCCGCGACGACCAGCGGTCCTTCGCGGCCATCGACGCCGAGGTCCGCCGCAACGCCTACGGTCGCCAGGTCGACTCGTTCGAGGCCGATCTCACGGTGGCGGGCTTGGACGACCGGCCGTTCCGGGCAGTGTTCATCCGTGCGCCGGTGGTCGAGCGGGTCGGTGAAGGCGTCGAGGTGCTGGCCACGGTCGCCGACCATCCCGTCCTGTGTCGCCAGGGCAACGTGCTCGTGAGCGCGTTCCACCCGGAGCTGAGCGACGACTCCCGTCTCCATGCGTTGTTCCTCGAAGAGGTGATGTGAATGTCAGGCCATTCCAAGTGGGCCACGATCAAGCACAAGAAGGCCGCCAAGGACGCCAGTCGCGGCAAGCTGTTCGCCAAGCTGATCCGCCAGGTGGAGGTGGCAGCCCGGCAGGGGGGTGGCGACGTCGAGTCGAACCCGACGCTGCGCACCATGTTCCAGAAGGCGCGCGACAACTCGATCCCGCTCGACACCATCGAGCGCGCGGTCAAGCGGGGGACCGGTGAGCTGGAGGGCGTCACCTACGAGCAGATCACCTACGAGGGCTACGCCCCGGGCGGCGTGGCGGTGCTGGCCGAGTGCCTCACCGACAACCGCAACCGCACCGGCGCCGAGATCCGCAGCATCTTCACCCGGCACGGCGGATCGATGGCCGAGCCGGGGGCGGTGGCCTGGCAGTTCGAGCGGAAGGGGACCGTGGTGGTCGACCGCAAGGCCGACGAGGACGAGCTGATGATGGCGGCGCTCGACGCCGGCGCCGAGGACATCGCCGACGAGGGCGACGCCTGGCGGGTCACCACCGCCCCGGCCGACGTCCACGCCGTGCGGGCCGCGATCGAGGCGGCGGGCATGACGGTGGAGTCGTCGGACTCGGCGATGGTGCCGAAGACCACGATCCTGTTGGACGACTCGACGGCGGCCAAGCAGGTGCTGCGGCTGATCGACGCGCTCGACGACCAGGACGACGTCGGTGAGGTCCACGCCAACTTCGACATCCCGGACTCGATCCTCGAGACGGTGGAGGCCTGAGGCTCGTGGCTTCCGTCTCCGTCGGCGACCCGGCGCCCGACTTCACGCTCCCCGGCACCGACGGCACCCCCGAGGGCCACCGCGACTACACGCTGTCCGCCTACCGGGGCGAGGTCGTCGTGCTGGTCTTCTACCCGGGTGACAACACCCCGGTGTGCACCCGCCAGCTCAACACCTACACGGAGGAGATCGCCGAGTTCGACGAGGTCGACGCCCACATCCTGGCCTTGAGCCCGCAGTCGGTGGACAGCCACGACGGGTTCAGCGCCAAGCAGGGCGGCTTCGCCTTCCCGCTGCTGGCCGACGCGGACAAGGCCGTGGCCCGGGCCTACGGGGTGCTGGGGCCGGTGGGGTTCTACCGGCGGTCGATCTTCGTGGTCGACTCCGGCGGGATCCTGCGCCACGCCCACCGGGCGGTCGCCGGCCTGACGTTCCGTCCCACGGCCGAGCTGATCGACGCGATCCGCAAGGCCAGCTGAAGACCGACCATCTTCGAAATTGCGTTGGAAAACCCGCATGGAGCGGGCTGATCGGCGCAATTTGCCGTGGCGTGGGCGGGTCCACCCGGAGGACTGTCGGGTCGGCTACTGTCCGAACTCATGTTCGTGCTGGGCATCGACCCGGGGTTGTCCCGCTGCGGCTACGGGTTGGTCGAGCGGGTGGGCCGGAGGCAGACGGCGGTGTCGGCCGGCGTCCTGCGGACCGACCCTGCCGACCCGGTGCCCGAGCGGCTACTGGCCCTGCGTGACGACGTGCGGGCGCTCCTCGCCGAACGGACGCCGGCGGTGGTGGCGATCGAGCGGGTGCTGTTCCAGGTCAACGTCCGCACGGCCATCCCCGTCGCCCAGGCCGCCGGCGTGGTGATGGTGGAGGCGCTGTCCGTCGGCTGCGAGGTCGTCGAGTACTCGCCCAACCAGGTCAAACAGGCGGTGTCGGGCATGGGCGGGGCCGACAAGGAGCAGGTGCAGCGGATGGTGCAGACGCTGCTGGGGTTGGCGGCGCCGCTGCGTCCGGCCGACGCGGCCGATGCGGTCGCCCTGGCGCTGTGCCACCTGGCCCACGCGCCGATGCGGCGTCGAGTGAGGGAGGCAGCAACCAGATGATCGGGTCGTTGCGCGGGCAACTTCTGGACCGGGGTGCGAGCGAGGTGCTCGTCGAGGTCGCCGGGATGGGGTACCGGGTGGTCACGTCGCCGACCACCACCATCGGCCTGGGCGACGTCGGCGACGAGGTTTTCGTGTGGGTCCACCACCACGTCCGCGAGGACGCCGACACCCTCTACGGGTTCGCCAGCCGCGACGAGCGGCTCACGTTCGAGGCGCTCATCGGGGCCCACGGGGTCGGGCCGGCGCTGGCGCTGGCGATCCTGTCGGTGCACGCCCCCAACGAGCTGGCCCGGGTCCTGCTGGAGGACGACGTGGCCGCCCTGTGCCTGGTGCCCGGCGTCGGCAAGAAGACGGCGGCCCGGCTGCTGGTGGAGCTGAAGTCGCGCCTCGACATCCCCGAGAGCGACCTGGCGCCCGCCGTGATCGGGGCCGCGGGCGGCAACGGCTCGTCGGCCGCGCCGGTCGACACGGTGCGGGCCGACGTCCGGGCCGCGCTCGCCGGCCTCGGCTACTCCACCGACGAGATCCGCGCCGCCACCGCCGACCTCCCCACCGACGGCGACGCCGCCACCCTGCTGAAGGCCGCCCTCGCCCACCTGTCCCGAGGCCGGTAGGAGGTGACGGGCGGTGCGTGAGGAGCTGCTGGACCCGAACCCTCGGGAGCCGGAGGAGGAGCCGGCCGTCGAGAGCATCGAGACGGGGTTGCGGCCGAAGCGGCTGGCCGAGTTCGTGGGCCAGGCCGAGCTGAAGGACCACCTCGGGATCGTGCTGGAGGCAGCGCGGCGGCGGGGGCAGTCGCCCGACCACCTGCTGTTCGCCGGACCACCGGGCCTGGGCAAGACCACGCTGGCGGCGATCATCGCCGCCGAGCTGGGCGCCCACCTGCACACCACCTCGGGCCCGGCGCTGGAGCGTGCCGGTGACCTGGCGGCGATCATCACCCAGCTCGACACCGGCGACGTGCTGTTCGTCGACGAGATCCACCGCCTGCCCCGCCCGGTCGAGGAGGTGCTCTACCCGGCGATGGAGGACTTCCAGCTCGACATCGTGCTGGGCAAGGGGCCGGCCGCCCGGTCGATCCGCCTCGACGTGCCCCACTTCACCCTGGTGGGAGCCACCACCCGCACGGGATCGATCACCGGCCCCCTGCGCGACCGCTTCGGCCTGGTCGCCCGGCTCGACTACTACACGCCCGAGGAGCTGGAGCTCATCGTCGTGCGGGCGGCCGACATCCTCGGGGTGCTGATCGACCGCGAGGGCGCCGTCGAGATCGCCCGCCGGGCCCGGGGGACGCCCCGGATCGCCAACCGCCTGCTCCGCCGGGTGCGCGACTACGCCGAGGTGCGCAGCAACGGCGAGATCGACCACGCCACTGCCAAGGACGGGCTGGCCCTGTTCGGCGTCGACGCGCTGGGCCTCGACAAGATCGACCGGGCCATCCTGTCGGCGCTGTGCGAGCGCTTCGGCGGCGGGCCGGTCGGGTTGTCGACGCTGTCGATCAGCGTCGGCGAGCAGACCGAGACCGTCGAGGACGTCTACGAGCCCTTCCTCATCCAGGAGGGCCTCCTGGCCCGCACCCCCCGGGGCCGGGTCGCGATGCCCAGCGCCTGGCGCCACCTCGGCCTCGCCGTCCCCCAACGCATCGAGGAGAACGGCCCACCCACCTCCCCCACGCTCTGGTCGTGACCCCGGGGCGTGCCGGTAACCTCGGTCCGCTCCCATGCAGACCGCCGCGTTCGACTACGACCTGCCCACCCACGCCATCGCCCAGGTGCCGGTGGAGCCGCGCGACCGGGCGCGGCTGCTGGTGGACCGGGGCAAGGGCGATGCGCCGGAGCACCGGACGGTCGCCGACCTGCCGCAGCTGGTCCGCCCCGGTGACGTCATGGTCGTCAACACCACCCGGGTGCTGCCCGCCCGGCTGAAGCTGCGCAAGCCGACCGGCGGCGCCGTCGAGGTCTTCCTCCTGGAGCGCACCGGGCCCGGTCGCTGGGACGCCCTGGTGCGGCCGAGCCGCAAGGTCGCCCCTGGCACCCGCATCGACGCCGGCCCCGACCTGGTGGTCGAGGTGGGTGGCCAGACCGACGACGACGGCGGCGTCCGGCACGTCGTCCTCCACACCGCCGACGAGCAGGCGGCGCTGGCCCGCCACGGCGCCGTGCCGTTGCCGCCCTACATCACCGCCGAGCTGGCCGACCCCGAGCGCTACCAGACGGTGTTCGCCGACCGCCCCGATTCGGTGGCCGCGCCCACCGCGGGCCTGCACCTCACCGACGAGGTGCTCGACGGCTGCCGGGCCGCCGGCGCCACCATCGCCACCGTGGAGCTGGCCGTCGGCCTCGGCACCTTCAAGCCCATGGTCGCCGAGCGGGTCGAGGACCACCACATGCACTCGGAGCGCTACCGGGTGCCGCCCGAGACGCTGGCCGCATGTCGCAACGCGGCCGGTCGGGTGATCGCCGTCGGCACCACGGCGGTCCGGGCCCTGGAATCCGCCGCCCGCCGCCAGGAACCCGAGGGCCGCACCGACCTCTTCATCCGCCGCCCCTTCGACTGGCAGGTCGTCGACGTGCTGCTCACCAACTTCCACCTGCCCCGCTCGTCGCTGCTGGTGCTGGTCGACGCCTTCGTCGGCCCCCGCTGGCGCGACCTCTACGCCGAGGCCCTCACCCGGCAGTACCGCTTCCTCTCCTTCGGCGACGCCATGCTCCTCGAACGGGACCCGACGTGACGCTGGGCTTCGCGGTGGAGAGCACCGACGGCGATGCCCGCACCGGCACGGTGACGACGGCCCGCGGGACGTTCGCGACCCCGTGCTTCATGCCGGTGGGCACCCGGGGCGCGGTGCGGACGCTGTCGTCGGCCGACCTCGACGAGCTGGGCGCCGAGGTGGTGCTCGGCAACACCTACCACCTGATGCTGCGGCCCGGCGCCGAGGTGGTCGAGAAGCTGGGCGGGCTGCACGGGTTCGCCGCCTGGTCGGGCCACGTGCTCACCGACTCCGGCGGCTACCAGGTGTTCTCGCTGCAACCGACGGTCGACGACGAGGGCGCCACGTTCGCGTCGACCTACGACGGCAGCCGCCACCACCTCACCCCCGAGGGCGCCGTCGACATCCAGGTGCAGCTGGGCAGCGACATCCAGATGGTGCTCGACGTGTGCTCGGCGCTCCCCAGCCCCCGCGACGTGATCGCCGCCGCCGTCGACCGCACCGCGCTGTGGGCCGGCCGGGCCCGCGAGGCGTTCCTGGCCCACCAGCGGCCCGACCTCAACCAGTTCGGCATCGTCCAGGGCGGCGTCGAGGCCGACCTCCGCACCGAGAGCGCCGAGCGGACCGTGGCCGTCGGCTTCGACGGGTACGCCGTGGGCGGCCTGTCGGTGGGCGAGGAGCGCGACGTGATGCTCCCGGCCCTCGACGCGGCGCTGGAACCCCTCCCCAGGGACCGCCCCCGCTACTTCATGGGCCTGGGCGACCCGTTGGGCCTGGTCGACGTGGTGGCCCGGGGCGTCGACATGTTCGACTGCGTGCTGCCCACCCGGCTGGCCCGCCACGGCACGCTGCTCACCTCCCGGGGCCGTCTCAACATCAGCAACCGCCGCTACGCCGACGATTCGGGCCCGCTGGACCCCCATTGCAGCTGCGCCGTGTGCGCCCGCTGGTCACGGGGCTACCTGCGCCACCTGCTGTCGGTCGACGAGCCGACCGCCGCCCGGCTGCTCACCCTGCACAACGTGTGGTGGACGTTCGACCTGGTCCACCAGATCCGCGAGGCGATCGTGGCCGGCACGCTCGCCGACCTGCGGGCCCGCGTCGCCGACGTGTGGCTCCCCGGCGCCACGAACCGCTGATCCGCCGGCCACCCGACCAATTCGGCGACACTGTCGAAAGGGCCGCGGGCCGTTCGTCATCACGGTGGCGGGGGAGTGCCCCGCCCCGAGAGACGAGGAACATGACCATGCAGTACCTGGCAACGATCTACGTCCGTGAGCGGGGCCCGACCGAGTCCGACGCCGACGAGCTGCGCGAGATGAACGAGGGCTACACGCGGTTCGGTCAGCTGGCGGCGTCGGCGATCCGGGGCGGCGAGGCCCTCCAGCCGGTCGCCACCGGCAGCACCGTCCGCGAGCCCCGGCCCGGCACCGAGGCGCCGCTGGTCACCGACGGGCCCTTCACCGAGTCGACCGAGGTCGTCGGCGGCTACTACGTGCTCGAGACCGACACGTTCGACCAGGTGGTGGACCTGGTCAAGGAGATCCCCGCCGCCTCCGACCCGGACGGCGCGGTCGAGGTGCGGCCGGTCGTCATGGTGTGGGCGCCGGAGCTGCCGGTCGAGACGCAGCCGGGCGACGTCCGCTACCTGGCCACCATCTACGGCAAGGAGAGCGCGGCCGACGTCCCCGACACGCCGGAGTGGGACGAGATGGCCGCGGTGCACGGCCAGTTCATCGACAAGCACGCCGCGGCCCTGCTCAGCGGCGTGGCGCTCCAGCCGGCCGCCACCGCCACCACCGTGCGGGTGCGCAACGGCGACCTGCTGGTGACCGACGGCCCGTTCGCCGAGACCGAGGAGGTCATCGGCGGCCTCTACCTGCTGCGGGCCGCCACCCGGAGCGACGCCGTCGCCGTGGCCCAGGACATCCCCACCAACCCCGGCGGCGCCGTCGAGCTCCGCCCGATCATGGAGTTCATGTGATGCAGTACCTGGCCACCCTCTACGACCGTGAGGACTCCCTCACGTCGCCCGGCACCCCGGAGTGGGACGCCGAGATGGGCGCCTACGAGGCCTTCCACACCAAGCATGCTGCAGCGATCCTCGGGGGCGAGGCGCTCCACGCCAGCGACACCGCTCGCACGGTGCGGGCGTCGCTGGTCACCGATGGGCCGTTCACCGAGACGGCGGAGGTGATCGGCGGCTACTTCGTGCTCGAGGCCGAGACGCTCGACGACGCGGTCGAGCAGGCGGCCGACCTCCCCGCCGCGTCCACGCCCCACGGCGCCGTCGAGGTGCGGCCGCTGGTGATGCTGTGGGAGCCCGAGGAGCCGGTGGAGACGCAGCCGGGTGACACCCGCTACCTGGCGCTCGTCTACGCCCCGGAGGCGGAGGGGGCGCCACCCGAGTCGCCCGAGTGGGAGGAGATGTCGGCCCGCCACGGCCGGTTCATGGACGACCACGTCGGGTCGTTGACGTCCGGCCTCGCGCTGCACCCGGTGGCCACTGCCACCACCGTGCGGGTGCGTGACGGGCAGGTGCGGGTGACCGATGGCCCCGCCGTCGACGCCCCGGGCGTGCTCGGCGGGCTCTACGTGCTGCGCGCCTCGTCGCCCGACGACGCCGTCGCGGTGGCCCGGGCGATCCCGACGAGCCCGGGCGGCGCCGTCGAGCTGCGTCCCGCCATGGAGCTCGGCGAGGGCTGAGACCCGGCCCGTGACGAGCCCGACCCCGACGCCCACGTCGGCCCGGGAGGCCCGGGAGGTCGCCGAGCGCACCTTCCGGGCCGAGTCGGGCTGGGTGCTGGCGTCGCTGGCCCGCCGGCTCGGCGACGTGGGCGCCGCCGAGGACGCCGTGCAGGAGGCGTTCGTCGAGGCCCTGCGCACCTGGCCGCTGCGGGGCGTGCCCCGCGAGCCGGTCGCCTGGCTCACCACCACCTCCCGCAACCGGGCGCTCGACCGGGTCCGCCGGGAGACGAGGCGTCCCGGCAACGAGGAGGCGGCCACCCGCACGGTCCTCGCGGCTCTGGAGGACCCGCCCGACCTCCACCCCGTCCCCGACGACCAGCTGCGCCTGGTGTTCACCTGCTGCCACCCGACCCTGTCGCCAGAGGCCCAGGTGGCGCTGACCCTGCGGCTGGTCTGCGGCCTGCAGACCCCCGAGATCGCCCGGGCGTTCCTGCAGCCCCCGGCCACCGTCGGCCAGCGCCTGTCGCGGGCCAAGCGCAAGATCCGCGACGCCGGCATCCCCTTCCGGGTGCCGCCCGCCGCCCGGCTGCCGGAGCGCCTGTCGTCGGTGCTGGCCTGCATCTACCTGGTGTTCACCGAGGGCTACGCCGCCACCTCGGGTGACGCCCTCATCCGTCGCGAGCTGTGCGACGAGGCCATCCGCCTGGCCCGCCTCGTGGCCGACCTGATGGGCGACCACGCCGAGACCCACGCCCTGCTCGCCCTGCTGCTGCTCCAGGACAGCCGGCGGGCGACGCGGCTGTCGGACGACGGCCACCTGGTGCTGCTGGAGCACCAGGACCGGGGCCGCTGGGACCGCGACCGGATCGCCGACGGGATGGTCCACCTGTCGGCCGCCCGCCGTCGCGGGCCCTACCAGCTGCAGGCGGAGATCGCCGCGGTCCACGCCGCCGCCCCTACCTGGGAGACCACCGACTGGGCGCAGATCGCCGCCCTGTACGCCGAGCTGGCCCTGGTGGCGCCGTCGCCGGTGGTGGAGCTGAACCGGGCGGTGGCGGTCGCCTACGCCGAGGGTCCGCAGGCCGGCCTGGTCGTGCTCGACGCCGTGGCCGACGACCCCCGCCTTGCCCGCTCCCACCAGCTGCCGGCGACCCGGGGCGACCTGATGGCCCGGCTGGGACGCTGGGACGAGGCCGCGACCAGCTTCCGCCGGGCCGTCGCCCTGGCCCGCACGGAGCCCGAACGGGCCTTCCTGACCCGCCGCCTGGAAGACGCAGAGGCTGCCGAGGCGGCAGGGGCCGGAGGGCTCGGCAGCAGAGGTCGGGGCTGAGGCGGCACACCCCCCGGACCGGCGCTAGTGTCGACCGGTTCCCATGCAACCCCTGCTCATCCTCGCTGTGACCTTCGGTCTGCTCTGGGTTCTGTTCCTGCTGCCGCAGCAGCGGCGGGTCCGGGCCCACCAGCAGTTGGTCGCCTCACTCGAAGAAGACGACGAGATCGTGCTCACCGCCGGCATCTTCGGTCGCATCACCACCATCGGGCCCGAGGAGATGACCGTGGAGGTGGCGCCGTCGGTGGAGCTGCGGGTGGCCCGCATGGCGGTGCTGCGACGGGTGGAGCACGCCGTCGCCGGGTTCGACGAACCGGGTCCCGAGCTGCCCGAAGAGACTGAGGACTGATGCGCCGTCGCCTGCTGTACCCCCTGATCTTCATCCTGGTCTGCGCCTTCGGTGGCCTCGCCTTCACGGTGATCACCGACAGCAGCCCCGAGCTGGGACTCGACCTGCAGGGCGGTGTGTCGGTGGTGCTGCGGCCCACGGCGGAGACGTCGTCGGGCGAGCTGGACGTGGCGCTGCAGATCATCCGTCGCCGCGTCGACGGCCTGGGCGTCGCCGAGCCGGAGATCGTGAAGCAGGGCGACAACATCCTCGTGCAGCTCCCGGGCGTCGAGAACCGGGACCGGGCGATCGAGCTGGTGGGCCAGACCGCCGAGCTGCGGTTCCGCCCGGTGCTGCAGGAGATCCCCACCGGGGCGCTCGAAGAGGGCGACGCCACGACCACCACCACGGCGCCGGCCGACGGGTCGACGACGACCGCGATCGACGAGTCGACCACCACGACTGCGGCCGACGGGTCGACCGACGAAGGGGCGTTCGGGACCGGCGGCGGCCTGGTCGAGGGCGAGAGCGCGGCGGCGCTGCAGGAGCCCGACCCGACGACCACCACCGCACCGCCGACGCCCACCACGACGGCGCCCGGGGCCACGACCCCCACCACGGCCCCGCCCACCAGCATCGACGACGTCCTCACCAAGCCGGAGGACGACACGGCCGAGGCCCAGGTGTTCCTGGCCGACAAGGACGAAACCGCCATCTACCAGCTCGGCCCGATGCTGGCGACCGGCGAGATCGTGCAGTCGGCCGATGCCCGCCTCGGCCAGACCGGCGAGTGGGAGGTCGGCCTGACCATGCACTCCGGGGCGGAGGGCATCGACCTGTTCAACTCGATCGCCGCCAAGTGCTTCCAGGGCGCCGACCAGACGGTGTGCCCGAGCGGGAAGCTCGCCATCGTGCTCGACTCGGTCGTCCAGTCGGCGCCGTCGATCAACAACGCCAACTTCAGCCGCGACAGCATCAGCATCAGCGGCGCCTTCAGCGAGCGCGAGGCGAAGGACCTGGCCCTGGTCCTGAAGTACGGCTCGCTGCCCGTCGAGCTGGAGCGCCAGACGGTGAAGACGGTGTCGGCGTCGCTCGGCGAGGACTCGCTGCGGGCCGGCATCATCGCCGGTCTCGTCGGCATCGCCCTCGTGGTGCTCTACCTGGTCTTCTACTACCGGGCCCTGGGGATCGTCGTGATCCTGGGGCTCGCCGTGTGGAGCTCGCTGCTGTACACGATCGTGTCGTGGCTCGGAGAGACCCGCGGGCTGGCGCTCACGCTGGCCGGCGTGACCGGCATCATCATCTCCGTCGGCGTGACCGTCGACTCGTACGTGGTGTTCTTCGAACGCCTCAAAGACGAGGTCAAGGCCGGTCGGACGTTGCGAAGTAGCACGGAGCGGGCCTTCAGCCGGGCGTTCCGCACGATCCTCGCGGCGGACATCTCGTCGTTCCTCGGTGCCGCCGTCCTGTGGTGGCTGACCGTGGGCTCGGTGCGCGGCTTCGCCTTCTTCCTGGGGCTGTCCACCGTCCTCGACGTGATCGTGGCCTGGTCCTTCACCCGCCCGGTGGTCACCTACCTGTCGCGCAGCCGGCTGTTCACCGAGGCGCCGGTGCTGGGCGTGGCCCGCGGCCTGGCGATGCCCGAGACGTCGACCACCGCGGCCGCAGGAGCGGGCAGATGAGCACGACCGACGACGAGCAGGAAGAGCAGGCCGTCACCGACGAGCTGGCGGCACAGGCCGAGCGGCCGGCGAAGAAGCGGTCGATCTGGAGCAGGCTCTACCACGGCGAGACCCGGTTCGACTTCATCGGCCGGCGCCGCGTCTGGTTCATCATCTCAGCCGTCGCCGTGCTGCTGAGCCTGGGCTCGCTGGTGACCCGGGGCTTCCAGCTGGGCATCGACTTCGAGGGCGGCGTGGTGTGGGAGCTGCCTGCCGGCGACGCGTCGGTGGCCGACGCCCGTGACGCCCTCGGCGAGTTCGGCCTGAGCAGCGCCACCATCCAGACGCAGGACAACGACGGCGTGGAGGAGCTGCGGGTCGAGTCCGAGCCGATCGACGTCGAGGAGAGCGACCAGGTCACGGCCAAGCTGGCCGATCTGACCGGGGCGACGGTCGACGAGGTGAACCTCAACGAGGTGGGACCGTCGTGGGGTGAGGAGATCAGCGAGAAGGCCCTGCGCGCGCTGGTGGTCTTCCTCGTGCTGGTCACCATCTACATCACGTTGCGCTTCGAGTGGGCGATGGCGGTTCCCACCCTGGTGGCCCTGATCCACGACGTGGCGATCACCGCCGGCGTGTACTCGCTCACGGGGCTGGAGGTGACGCCGGCCACCGTGATCGCCATCCTCACCATCCTCGGCTTCTCCATCTACGACGGCATCGTCGTGTTCGACAAGGTCGACGAGAACACGCGCCTGGTGTCGTCCACGGGTGGGATGAGCTACGGCGGCATGGTCAACATGTCCCTCAACCAGACGCTGATGCGCTCGCTCAACACGTCGATCACGGCGTTGCTGCCGGTGGGATCGCTGCTGGTCGTCGGCTCCTGGATCATGGGGGCGACGACCCTGCAGGAGTTCGCGCTGGCCCTGCTCATCGGCCTGTTCTCGGGTGCCTACTCGTCGATCTTCATCGCCTCGCCGTTACTGGCGCTGCTGAAGGAGCGCGAGCCCCGCTACCGCGACATCAAGCGCCGGGTCGAGGCCCGGGGCGGCGAGGTGGTCGCCTCTGCGTCGGGGGCCACGGCGGCCGTGGCGTCGTCGGGCGGGTCGGGTCAGAGCGGTGTGACCAACGGCGGCGACTCGGTGGTGGCGCCCTCGGGCCGGGTCATCCCCGCCCGTCCCCGCAAGAAGAGCAAGGGCGGCCCCCGCCGCTGAGTCGTGCGAGAGCGGCCCGGCGCGGCTCGTAGTCTTCCCGGATGGACGAAGCTGCGCTGCTGAGCCGTGTGCGGGACGTGCCCGACTTCCCCGAGCCGGGCATCGTCTTCAAGGACCTGACGCCGCTGCTCGGCGACCCCGAGGCGTTCCGCTTCGTGGTCGACGCCCTGGTCGACTACGCCGAGGGGTTGCCGGACGGGCCGATCGGCAAGGTGGTGGGGATCGAGGCCCGGGGCTTCACCTTCGCCGCCGCGGTCGCCTACCGGATGGGCCTGGGCCTGGTGCCGGTCCGTAAGCCGGGCAAGCTGCCGCACGAGACGGTCGCCGAGACCTACGAGCTCGAGTACGGCACCGACACCCTGGAGATCCACCGCGACGCCGTCGAGGCGGGCGAAGCTGTGCTGGTGGTCGACGACGTTTTGGCGACGGGGGGTACTGCGGCAGCCACGTGCCGTCTGCTTCAATCGGTGGGCGGGCGGGTGGCGGGTCTCGGGTTCGTCGTCGAGTTGGGTTTCCTCGAGGGACGGGCGAAACTGCGTGACTACCAGCTATTCAGTCTTCTGACCTTGTGATCCTTCTGGTGTGACGTTCGGATAGGGGAGGCAAAGGTGCCGACGGTCGATCGAGTCCTGCCGTGGCGGCGGAACCAGCAGCCGCCCGCGGACGAGGTCGCCCCGTTGCTGAGCTCGTTCCGCCACCGTCACCCCAAGGCCCCCACCGCGCTGATCACCCGGGCCTACCTGCGGGCCGCCGACGCCCACCGCGGTCAGGCCCGCTCGTCGGGCGAGGCGTACATCCAGCATCCGCTGGCCGTCGCCCGCATCGTCGCCGAGCTGGGGCTCGACGACGTCACCGTCGCCGCCGCCCTGCTCCACGACACCGTCGAGGACACGGGCATGACGCTCGACGAGGTGTCGCTGCGGTTCGGGAAGGACGTCGCCGCCATCGTCGACGGCGTCACCAAGCTCGACCGGGTCCAGTTCGACTCCCGTGAGGCGCAGCAGGCCGCCACCATGCGGAAGATGCTGGTCGCCATGGCCAAGGACCTGCGGGTCCTGATCATCAAGCTGGCCGACCGCCTCCACAACATGCGCACGATCGCGGCGCTGCCGGCGTGGAAGCAGCACCGCATCGCCCAGGAGACGCTCGACATCTACGCGCCGCTGGCCCACCGGCTGGGGATGCAGGACGTGAAGACCCAGCTGGAGGACCTGGCGTTCGCCGCGTCGCACCCCAAGCGCTACGCCGAGATCGACCACATGGTGTCGATCCGGGCGCCCGAGCGCGACCTGTACCTCACGCAGGTGCTGGAGGAGGTGCAGCAGCGGCTGTCGGAGCTGCGCATCGAGGCCGAGGTCACCGGGCGGGAGAAGCACCTCTACTCCATCTACGAGAAGATGGTGGTGAAGGGCCGCGAGTTCGACGACATCTTCGACCTGGTGGGCATCCGGGTGGTGGTCGACTCGGTGAAGGACTGCTACGCCGCGCTGGGGTCGATCCACGCCACGTGGAAGCCGGTGCAGGGCCGGTTCAAGGACTACATCGCGATGCCCAAGTTCAACCTCTACCAGGCGCTGCACACCACGGTGGTCGCCCCGCAGGGCAAGCCGCTCGAGGTGCAGATCCGCACCTGGGAGATGCACGCCCGGGCCGAGCAGGGCGTGGCGGCGCACTGGGCCTACAAGGGCGACGACGGCAAGGGCATCGTCGACCTGCCGTGGCTCAGCCGCATCGTCGACTGGCAGCAGGAGACCACCGACCCCGACGACTTCATGGAGAAGCTCAAGGTCGACCTGGAGCAGGACGAGGTCTTCGTGTTCTCCCCGAAGGGCAAGGTCGTCACGCTGCCGGTGGCCTCGACGCCGATCGACTTCGCCTACGCCATCCACACCGAGGTGGGCCACGCCTGCATCGGGGCGCGGGTGAACGGGCGCCTGGTGCCGCTGGACTCCCAGCTGGGTTCGGGCGACACGGTGGAGATCTTCACGTCGAAGGTGGAGGGCGCCGGTCCTTCCCGGGACTGGCTGCACATCGTGGCCACGCCGCGGGCGGGGGCGAAGATCCGACAGTGGTTCTCCCGGGAGCGGCGCGAGGACGCCATCGAGGCGGGGCGCGACGAGCTGATCAAGGCGATGCGGCGCGAGGGCCTGCCGGTGCAGAAGCTGCAGTCGGGCTCGGTGCTGGCGGAGACGGCCAAGGCGATGAACTTCGCCGACCTGGACGCGCTGTACGCCGCCATCGGCGAGAGCCACGTGTCGGGCCAGGCGGTGGCGGCCCGGGTGGCCTCCGCGCTGGGGATCACGTCGGGGTCGGGGTCGGCGTCGTCGGAGTCCGCTTCCAAGCAGCGCGACGAGACGTTGCCCGTCGCTCTCACCCCGCCCCGCAAGAACGGCAGCAGCGCTCCGTCGGGGGTCCATGTCGAGGGCCTGGACGACGTCTACGTCCGGTTGTCCCGATGTTGCACGCCGGTGCCGGGCGACGAGATCATCGGCTTCGTCACCCGTGGCCGCGGCGTCTCGGTCCACCGCGCCGACTGCGCCAACGCCGTCTCGCTGGCCCACGGCCAGACCGACCGTCTCATCGAGGTCGACTGGGACCAGGCGCCGTCGGGCCTCTTCATCGCCTCCCTCGAGGTGAAGGCGTTGGACCGGGCCCGCCTGCTGCGAGACGTCACCGCCGTCTTCGCCGACCACCACATCAACATCCTCAGCTGCGCCACCCAGACCGGCTCCGACCGCATCTCCAAGATGCGCTTCGACACCGAGTTGGGCGACCCGTCCCACCTCGATTCGTTGCTCAGCACGATCCGCGGCATCGACAGCGTCTACGACGCCTACCGAGTGGTCCCCGGCCGTCGCACCTGAGGGCGAGCAGGCGGCCGCTCCGTAGGGGTTACTGGACCTCGGCGACGCGGCAGGTCGAGACGGGCGCCATGACGGGCCAAGGTGGCCCCGTGCTGAACTCCTCCGTGCGGCCAGGCTCGACGACGATGGCGGGCGCTCCCCGAGTAGCGACGACGTTGCCCGCGACGTCGAGGAAGTCGATGTCGACCCCGTAGGTGCGGGTGGCATCGGCGGAGCGGTTGGTGATCTCACCGCGGGCGCTCACCAGGCCC
Organism: Acidimicrobiales bacterium; assembly: GCA_035316325.1. Taxonomy (NCBI): domain Bacteria; kingdom Bacillati; phylum Actinomycetota; class Acidimicrobiia; order Acidimicrobiales; species Acidimicrobiales bacterium. Next base: position 1,037 of record DATHJB010000151.1, on the reverse strand, counting down.
CACACCGCCGATGTCCCCGGCGGGTTCGGCTCGATGACGCACTCCAGCGTCGCCGCCGCCTCCTCCTCGGGGGACGGTCCGGGGATCGTCGTCGGCGGGCCGTCATCGTCGGAGCCACCGGTCGTTGCCAGGGCGGCACCTCCGAGACCGGTGACGACGACCAGGGACATGGCGACCACCCACACCCGGCTCGTCGGGCGTCGGGCGGGGCCGGTGCTCGGCGAACCGGGCGGCGACGAATCTCCGGGGTTGGACAGGGGATCCACCTGTCCAAGATGGCACACGGCGACGGCCGGCCGGGTCGGTCGGGTAGGTATGGTGTGCGCCCGCAGACGAGGGGTGTGGTCGTGAGCAGCGCGGATGTCGACGAGTACGTCAGGACCAAGTTGCCGCCGCAGCACGAGGCGACCGTGCGCCGGCTCCGTGAGCTCGTGGCCGAGGTGGCGCCGGACGTCGAAGAGGTGATCACCTACGGCTCGCCGGCCTGGAAGGGCAACAAGATGCTCGCCATCGTCAGCCCCACCAAGACGCACGTCACCCTCGCCTTCGACCACGGCGTCGACTTCGACGACCCCCACGGCCTGCTGGAGGGCGTCGGCAAGCGGTCCCGCCACGTGAAGCTCAAGACCGTGGACGACATCGACGAGGCCGCCCTCCGCGACTACTTCACCCAGGCCGTGGCGATCGACAGCGCCTGAGCGGCGCCGGCACCGGAGCTCCCAGTAGATGACTCGTTCCAAGGGGTTTTGGTGAGTCGTTTGTGGTCGTTTGGTCGTTCTTGAGTTGTTTGTGGTCGGTCTCCGACCACGAACGACTCGACCGTGGATCGGCGACTACAGATGACTCGGGACGGAACGGTGGGTGAGGGCCTGGTGGGTGGTCAGGGTGGTAGGCATGCGGACGTTGCGGAGGGGGAACGTGGTGGGGGCGAAGCCGGGCGGGTGGTGGTACGGGGTGGCCGGGGTGGGGGCCGCCGGGGCTGGGGTGGTGACCGGGGTGTTGGGGGTGGCCCGGGCGACCGATCTGGTGGCGGAGGT